>DASXSW010000162.1:0-14422 GCA_036505755.1 Binatia bacterium
GCCAAATAGAATATTTTTTCGCAGATCCAGAGTTGGGTTTTTCATTGATGGGCCTCCTTACGTTCTCTGTTCCGACTGTTTGAAGCTCTTGATCGATTCTTCTCGGAGCGCGCTCCAGACCTGGGCCACCAAGCGGCCAAAACGATCCGAAGCTATGATCGATGAATCGCGCGGTTGCGGCAAATCGACATCGACGACGGATTTGACACGACCTGGACTTGCAGTCATCACCATGACGCGATTCGAAAGCTGCACCGATTCGTTGATGTTGTGGGTGACAAGAATAATCGTCTGCTTGAGCTGATCGCGAATGCGCAACAACTCTTCGCCGAGAATGATTCGCGTCTGCTCGTCGAGGGCGCCGAATGGCTCGTCCATCAGCAAGATTTTCGGTTCGAGAACCAGAGCGCGGCCGATGGCGACCCGTTGCTTCATGCCGCCGGATAATTCGGAAGGATAGCGCTGTTCGAATCCAGACAAGCCGACCAGGCGAACCATTTCGCGCGCTTTCTCTCGCCGTTCGTCGTGCGCGACGCCACGCATCTCGAGCCCGAACTCGACGTTCGCCAAAGTCGTTCGCCAGGGAAACGTCGATTCTTCTTGAAACACCATGCCGATCCACGGATGCGGTCCATTGACGTGCTCGTCGCCGACGGTCAATTCGCCGCTCGATGCCGGCATCAATCCTCCGATGATTCTCAACAGTGTCGACTTGCCGCAGCCCGACGGCCCGATGATCGAGAAAAATTCCCCCGCGCTGACGTCGAACGAGACTTCATTCACCGCCACAACTTGCTCGACTCCGTTGTCGGCGCTGCCGAACACTTTGCTGACATTGCGCAAAGTCAAAATCGCCATCGAATTCGTTGCACCAGGGCGCGATCAATCGCGCCCCTACAAATAGGCGCAATCAAGAGAGGCGTCAAGGAGAATGAGACGGGCAGATTCGCTGAAGTTAGGGGCGATATTTCCTTGCCTGAATTCGCGCGTGATACAGTTTTTCAGTGAAGCCGCCTTCGTTCAGAAACTGCCGCTCAAGCTGGCGGAGTTGCTGGTCGAGAAGATAGTTGGTCTGGTTGATCAGGCAGATGAGCGTGTTTGCCGCGATTTCAGGCTGAGCCTCTTCAATATAGGGCCTATAAGTCTCATAAGTCCTATTGGTCCCATACACCAGCTTCCTCACCGCTTGCGCTGTCGGATGGTCTTTTCCCCAAAGTCTAAGTTTCCGCTGCCGCAAAAAGTCCTCATAGTCGAGCAGCAGCTCTTCGAGGCTGGCCCGCGCCACATTCACGAGTTTGAGTTCGGTTTTCTTTGATGTGCCCGAAGCCATGCTGCCTTCCGCAATGTTCTGTTTGCCGCTGCGCGCCGCTTGCACCATCTGGTCATGAGTTCGGGAACGACGGTCCACGAACCGGTCGCAGAATACGACCGTCGCGTCGTAGACGATCTCCGCGTTCTGGTACGACTTTAGTTCACGGTAGCCACCGTGCGGCGGAATCAATCCCGGGGTTGGCTTGTTTTCCCTGTCCGCCATCTCAACCGACCTCTCTTTCATCAGTCGCCCATATATTCTGTCGCACCCGTCCTGTAAAGGCCTATTCCAGTTGTCGTACTACCTTACATTGGCTTTTCTTTCGACCCGGTGCATTTATTGCCCTGGTTGTTACGCCGCCACTTCCCAACCCAACAACTCCACTTGTTCCAACACGGTTTGCGTCGCCTTTTCCTGCTTGTCGGGCGGGTAGCCGTATTTGCGCAGGATTCGTTTGATAATGACGCGGAGCTGGGCGCGTACGTTCTCGCGCATGGTCCAGTCGATGGTGACGTTCTTGCGGACCGCGTCCGTGACCTCGCGCGCGATGGTGCGCAAAGTTTCGTCGCCGAGAACCTGCACGGCGCTGTCGTTGGTTTCGAGAGCATCGTAGAAAGCCAACTCCTCGTCGCTTAGCTTCAGCGTCGCGCCCCGTTCGTTCGCGCGGCGCATGTCCTTGGCCAGAGCGATCATTTCTTCGATCACTTGTGCCGCTTCGACGGCGCGGTTTTGATATTTTCGGATCGATTGTTCGAGCATCGCCGCAAAGGACTTTGCTTGGACGACGTTCTTTTTGCGCTTTGTCTGTATCTCACCTGAAAGCAGCTTTCTGAGTAGTTCCACGGCAAGGTTCTTTCGAGGCATGCCGCGCACTTCGGCTAGGAACTCATCCGAGAGAATGGAGATGTCGGGCTTTTGCAGACCAGCCGCCGCGAAGATGTCCATCACACCCTCGGGCGCGACGGCGCGGGAGACGATCTGGCGAACGGCCAAGTCCAACTCTTCCTGAGTTTTTCTTTCACCAGGCGCGTGCTTCATGAGCACGGCGCTCACTGCTTGGAAAAAGGCCACGTCGTCGCGGATGCGCAACGCGTCGTCGTGCGGCACCGCGAGAGCGAAGAAGCGCGACAAGTCGCGCACTACCTGCACGAGGCGTTCTTTGCCGTCCTTTTGCGCCAGGATATGCTCCTGCGCCGCCGGCAAGATCGACAATCGTTCTTGCGCTTTGCCCGACTTCCAGTTGGACCAGTCGAAACCGTAGAGGAGCCCGCAGCAGATTTCGTATTTTTCCAAGAGACCCGCCACTGCCTCCGCTTGGTCCAGGGCGGTTTCACCGGTGCCGCCGCTCTCAGTGTAGATCGCTAGTGCCTGCTTTAACTCGTGCGCAAGCCCAAGGTAATCAACCACCAGTCCGCCCGGCTTTTCACGAAACACGCGGTTCACCCGCGCGCTCGCCTGCATGAGCCCGTGCCCGCGCATGGGCTTGTCGACGTACATGGTGTGGAGCGACTGCGCGTCGAAACCGGTGAGCCACATGTCGCGGACGATGGCGACCTTGAACGAATCGGCGGGATTACGAAACCGCTTGGCAAGCTCTTCGCGCCTTGTCTTGTTGCGAATATGCATCTGCCAATCGGTCGGATCGGACGCTGAGCCCGTCATGACCACTTTCATGACGCCCTTATCGTCATCGCTGTCCTGCCAATTCGGCCGCAGCTTGATGATTTCGCGATAGAGTTCGACACAGATGCGCCGGCTCATGCACACGATCATCGCCTTGCCTTCGTCCTGGGTCTGGCGCAAGCATCGCCTCGGCCCGTAATTCGAAGTGATCGACGATGTCCTGAGCGATGAGTTTGATGCGTCCTCGGCGGCATCCATGCTGCCGCGCAGGCATCGGCCATCTGCCAAAGCTCGGCTTCATAGCCGACGTTAGCACCATTGTTTGGCTTCTTTTTCTGATTGTTTTTTGCTTGTGCCATGACCGAACCTATGGAAATCAATCGGAGATCTAAATTTAAACGGTAATTGGCGGAATCTTCCGCGATTTAGTCGGTCGGCGGCAAGAAGAGAAAATGAACGTGAGAGTAATCTAGCTGCCGCTTTGGTACCGTCACTTGGTGAGATAGACTTAGGACTATGGAAAAAACGTACAATCTAATCGAGCCTGAAAAGGGCGTGCCGATCAAAGCTTGGACAAAGGGCGTGACGATTGAAGCTGTTGCTGAGAAGCAGCTACGCAATGTCGCTTCGATGCCGTTCATTTATAAGTGGGTCGCCGCGATGCCGGACGTTCATTGGGGGATTGGGGCGACCGTGGGGAGCGTTATTCCGACCAATGGCGCGATCATTCCGGCGGCAGTGGGCGTCGATATCGGTTGCGGCATGATGGCGCTCCGGACGACGCTGAATGCCAACCAATTGCCGGACAACTTAAAACCGCTGCGCACGGCGATTGAAAAAGCGGTGCCGCACGGGCGGACAAACAATGGCGGTCGCGGCGACAGAGGAGCATGGGGTGAGCTCCCCAAGCGGCAGATCGGCGTGTGGCGCCAGCTGCAAAACGGTTACAAAGTTCTTATCGAGAAGTATCCGAAGCTCGACCGCGGCAACGACGTGAATCATCTCGGTACACTCGGCACCGGTAATCATTTCATCGAAGTGTGTTTGGATGAAAAGGATCAGGTCTGGTTTATGCTGCACAGCGGCTCGCGCGGTGTCGGCAACCGCATCGGGATGTTCTTCATCGAGATGGCGCGCAACGACATGCGTGAGCATATCAAGAATTTGCCGGACAGAGATCTCGCTTATTTCAAGGAAGGCAGCGAACACTTCGAAGACTACGTCGACGCGGTGAGCTGGGCGCAGGAGTTTGCGCTGTACAATCGCAAGCTGATGATGGAGCAATTGATCGACGCAGTCAGCGAATCGAGTCAAGTGCCGCAATTTGCACTCACCGAGACCGCGGTCAACTGCCATCACAACTATGTCGCTCGTGAAGAACACTATGGCGCCAACGTATTCGTCACCCGCAAAGGCGCAGTGCGCGCCGGCAAAGGCGATATGGGCATCATCCCCGGCAGCATGGGCGCGCGCTCGTATATCGTGCACGGGCTGGGCAACGACGAGAGTTTTCACAGCTGCAGCCACGGCGCGGGCCGGGCGATGTCGCGCAACGAAGCCAAGCGGCGCTTCAGCATCGACGATCACATCAAGGCGACCGCCGGGGTGGAGTGCCGCAAGGACGCGGATGTGATCGATGAGACGCCCATGGCGTACAAGCCCATCGACGACGTAATGAACGCGCAGAAGGATCTGGTAGAGATTGTGTACACTCTCCGGCAAGTCGTGTGTGTGAAGGGGTGAAAGGGGACTGGTTGGAGTAGTGGAGTATTGGAGTGATGGAGTATTGGGTTTCTTTGATCCCCCACCACTCCAGTACTCCAACACTCCATCGCTCCAATTCTTATCCACCATGCTTACCATCGACGGTTCGTACAACGAGGGCGGGGGGCAGATTTTGCGCACTGCCCTGACATTGAGTCTGGCGACGCGCAAGCCGTTTCGCATCGAGAATATTCGCGCCGGGCGGAAGCGCCCCGGGCTGTTACGCCAGCACCTCACCGCCGTTGACGCTGCTCGGCGGATCGGCAACGCCGACGTTCGCGGCGCTGAAATCAATTGCCAAGAACTGACCTTCGTGCCGCACGATATTATCCCTGGAGATTACCACTTCTCCATCGGCACGGCGGGAAGCACGACGCTGGTGCTGCAAACCGTCTTGCCGGTGTTGATGCTGGCGTCAAAGCCAAGCTCGCTGACACTGGAAGGCGGCACGCATAATCCTGCCGCGCCGCCGTATGATTTTGTTGAAAGGGCCTACGTGCCGTTGGTCAACCGGCTCGGCGCGCAGGTTCGCACGGAATTACTCATGGCTGGATTTTTTCCGGCCGGCGGCGGCAAGCTAAAGATCACAATCGAGCCACCGACCGAACTGCGACCGCTGGAGCTAACGAGTCGCGGCGACACCCGGCGCCGTTCGGCGCGGGCGCTGGTTGCAAACTTGCCGCGCAGCATCGCCGAGCGTGAGCTTGCCGTAGTCGAAAAAAAGCTCGGCTGGAAATCATCGAGCTTGATAGCCGAAACTGTCTCTTCTCATGGCCCCGGCAATATTATGCTGCTGGAGGTTGAGAGCAGAAACGTCACCGAGGTCTTCACCGGTTTCGGCGAGCGCACTGTGCGCGCTGAGATTGTCGCCGACAGGGTCGTGACCGAAACGCGGAGGTATTTGGCGGCAAACGTTGCGGTGGGCGAACATCTGGCGGATCAGCTGCTGGTGCCGATGGCGCTGATGAAAGGCGGTACTTTTACGACGTTGCCATTATCGCGCCATTCGCAGACCAATATCGAGACGATTCGGAAATTCTTATCGGCGAAAATTGGCGTCTCCGTGGAGAATAACCGGAGCTGTACGGTCGAAGTGACGGTCTAATCGGAATGGAGTGATGGAGTGATGAAGACTGGAGTGGTGGAATGTTGGAGTAATGGAGTAATGGGTACTTGAAAATCCAATATTCCATCATTCCATGATTCCAATCACACCCACTCCAATACTCCAACACTCCAGTTTTATTCGTTCACTCCAGTCCCGGATTCGCCATGAACACAGAAGCGGCGAGTTTTTGTTTCGTCTCGGGATGACGCATCGTGCGCTTCAGAACAAAATCGAAGAGGAGTGGATTGTAGTCGTAGATTTCGTTGAGAGATCGCCGCTCGTCAGCGGTGATAAAACCGTTGCGCGCAAACGATCGAGTCCAAATCAGTGAGTTGATCGCCGGCAGCGGGTAGTCGCTACCGTTGACCAGGCGAGGATGCAAATCCTGACGCTTGAGAAGCGTCTCGAAGGGCACCGGCATACGATTGAACTGGAGCATGGCTGAGATTTCACCGAAGAGTAGCCCAATGTATTTGGATTCACCCATGAGGCGCAAGAAAAGGTCGAAGCAGTTCACCTTCCTTGCGTCCCGGCTGTCGAGGTCGTCGCATTCGCCGAGACTCGCCGCGTGAGCGATGATCACGCGCACGCCATACTCTAGGGGTTTGCGCAGCAACAGGGGATTGCCTAAGCGCTGGTCTTCGTCAGCCTCGACTGCTTGTTCTTCGCCGGCGTGGGACAACAGAATCATCTTGTGCTCTTTCATCTTCCGATAAAACGGCTCGATGGCGGGATTTGCCGGATCGATTCCCATTGCGTTGGGCAGCCATTTTAGATACTTCACTCCCGCCTTTCCCCATTTCTCGAGTTCCGACACGGCATCCGCGCGGTACGGATGGACGGATATCACCGGCAAAAAAATGTCTGAATATTTTTGCGCGACCTCGACGACATACTGATTGGACACATACATGTTGGTCTTATCGAGATTGACCGTGCCGTCGGCGTTGTAGTGCTTGTCGAAGGCCAGGATGCGGTATTTGCCGTGACGATTGTTGCCGCGCGCCAAGCGGATGAGCCGCGTGACATATTCCTGGTCGGCATTGTCGATGTTTTTGATTCCCGACGCGCTCGAGTAGATCTGAAACTTTAGCCGTTCGAGGTTGAATCCGCTGCGCATCTTTGCGTTGATGAACGCATCGTTCGCGCTCGTTCCGACGGCGAGAATATGAATATGGTAGTCAACGAGTCTCGCCGGGTCGATCCCGTCGTATGCCCGGTCGATCAATTTTTTTGTTTCGTCTGTGGCCGCCTGGTCCAGGTCCTCTGGAGTCTTCGAAAAAGCCCCGCCTAAGCGATCGGTCAGACAACCCGACAGAAATAGTATTCCCACCAGGCCGAGGAGCAGTCGAAACGACCGCCGCTCACCAGTGGCGGTTCGGAGTTTCATCGTTCGATCCAGTTTTCACATTCGCCATACCCTGTCAAACTGAGCCCCGGAGCGGTCAGAAATTGAACCCCACGCGGACCGGTTAGGGGCAGATTCGCTGCTTGTTTGGCGAACTCTTCCACTCGTGTCCTGAGAAATACCAATCTGATCATTGGTATATCCTTTGCGGTCTGACTGCTCCCGACGCTCAAAATTCATTTTACGTGGGTTCGACCGCTTTCAGCATTGGAGTGTTCTGGTGGACTTCGACGAAAACCTCATAAGTCATACTTTGGAGCATCGGGGATGCGGCATTAGAGCCGCTTCCTACGAAATTACGCCGCAGTCGTGGCTACCCGAAGCTTGTGTCTGGCTCCATACCGACGCCGGACACCGCAAGATATGGGTGCATAGTTTCGCCCATTGCTTTGCCGCCGAGGAATTGACCTTTCCAAACAGACTCGACGCTGACAGTTGGGCCTTGGTGGCCGCGAGGTCGATCATCGATCGGGCGTTCGAGCTGAATCTGCCGGCGGTGGGGCATACGCCCCGACGGCTTCGTAAATTTTCCCGGGTGTGGAAAATCGCGCGTTCATCGGTAACCAATCTCGCACGCCTCAACCGGTTTAGTTCACCTCACTAATTTCTTTTCTTGTTTCACGCGCTGGTCCCGTTGGCGCAGTCTCGTTTTTTAACCCCATTGATTGATATTCCGCGGTAGTGGTTCAGTTGGGGAAAGATCTCTCACTTTGTTCGAGATGACACATGGCTTATGTAGTTGTCATTCCGAGCAAAGCGGGAATCCTTCTCGATTTTAAGAGTCCATGGTGGATTGAAAATGAACCACTACCTATTCGCCACCGGCTTGACAGGCTTCTGCGCGATTTGTATTGAGGAGTCACGACCGTTTCGTTGTTAATACACGGGAGGACCTGATGGATCTACAAGAACTCAGTCAATGGATGAAGGATCGAAACTTGAAAGGCCACTGGGAGCACTCGGAGTGGTCACAGACCGTGAAGCCCTTTTTGTGGAAGGGCAACGAGATCATGCATGCGCTCAACTTGTCCGGGGAGTTGATCACCACCGGCGAGGCGGGGCGACGGACGATCCAAATGAGAAATCCCGGGCTCGCCGCGGGCATGACCAATACTGTGCATATTTCCGTGCAGCTGGTAAAGCCGGGCGAGGTCGCCGCGGCGCACCGCCACACCGCGGCGGCGATCCGTTTTATTGTTAAAGGGACGCCGAACGCCTACACAATCGTCGAGGGCGAGCGCTTTCCGATGTTCGAAGGCGATTTTATCACGACGCCGAACTGGACCTGGCACGACCACTTTAACGGTTCCACCGAACCGGTCATGTGGTTGGACGGCTTGGATGTCAGGCTGGTGACTCATTTCGGTGCAATGATCCAGGAAAACTTTAAGAAGGAGCAACAGCCGGTCGAGAAGCCGGAAAACTTTTCGTCGAAGATTTTCTCCCACGCCCGCCCCACCTGGATCAAGAATTCTTTTCAGGCGCCGCCGTACCGTTATCCGTGGGAAGAAACCAATGCGAGCTTGCAAGCGCTCAAAGAAAGCGCCGGCGACCCCTATGACGGGGTAATCTTGGAATATACCAACCCTGTCGACGGCGGGCACACCCTGCCGACCTGTTCCTGCTCGATCCAGTTGCTGCGGCCGCACGAAAAGACCAAGACGCACCGGCACACGAGCACGACGGTCTATTACGCGTTCCGCGGCCACGGGATGACCAAAGTCTCGGCCAACGAATTCAATTGGGACAAAAGCGATATCTTCGTCGTGCCGTCGTGGCAGTGGCATTCGCACGAAAACACGAGCGGCGAGGACGCGATCCTGTTTTCGATCAACGACCGACCGTCGACAGAGGCGTTGGGTTTGTACCGGGAAGAGGCTGAATAAAAGAGAGGATCGAAGATCGAGGATAGAGGATAGAAAATTCGATCTACGCCATCTTCGATCCTCAATCCTCCATCCTCGGCTCGTCCTCGGCCATGTGCCGACGCCATCACTGCACTTTGTACCCCAATTCCCTAGCGACCTCTTTCGCCAATCGGTCGTCGGCGACGTCGCTGAAGGTCGGTTTCTTATCGACGAACCGGCCCTGCGCCTGGATCGATTTGACCAGGTTGTCCATGCCCGCGCGGGTGGGGACGCCGTCAATGCTGAGGGTTTTCAAAAATACCTCGTAAGTCAACGCGGCGCTTTCCTGGTCCATTTTCAAGATTCGCATCATCAGCTCGACGCTCTTGTCTTTGGATTTTCGCATCGCATCTTTAGCTGTCTGCATCGCACGAATCACCCGCTTTACCTCATCGGGTTTGCCTTTAATATCTTTGGCCAAGACGGTTAGGCCGCCACCCGGCATCTCGACTAGAGAGCCGATATCGAGAATATTCGGGAAACCTCTCTTCAGCGCGAGAAACAGAGTCGGCGGATTGAGCGACGCCGCGTCGAGAAAGCCGCTTTCGAGGGAGCGCAGCATTTCGGTGGGCGGCAGCGCGAGTATATTAAAGTGTTTCGGCGACATGCCGAGTTTTTCCAGAGCGATCACGAGCGACACGTGATTGGTCGCGCCGAGGCTGCCGGTGACGCCGATCTTTTTGCCCCTTAACTCTTGCAAGGTTTTGAATTTCGGGTTCGCGACCAACGAATAGGATACCTTGTCGGAGGAAACCCAGACGGCGCGGAAAGGCAATCCACTTAAGCTTGCGCTCGCCACGCCTGGACCGACGCCGGCGAAGTAATCGATCTCGCCGGCAATCATCGCCGGCACGGTGATCGCCGGCGACATGAGAATGATCTCCGCTTCGAGGCCTCGTTCGGAAAATCGTTTCCACTCACGCGCAGCGAGCAAAGCGAGCGAAGTGACACTCATGGCGGAATTGGCGATCCTGATTTTCGTTTTTGGCTCTTGTGCGTTTGTGCGCGTGTAGTCAAGTAGCGAGGCAGCGATGATACTCGCTGCCACGATAGTTCTGAGCAAGTGATGCGATATCAATCGGCGAAGCATCCGATCACCTCGCTCTGTTGCAATCCTATTATTGTCTTTTTCCGAAGTCCGTCATTCCCGCATGCCTTAAGCGGGAATCCAGGAAAGTTCCGCCTGGACCCCCGGTAGAGACATGCGGGGGTGACGGCTAAGGAAGTGGTTTAATACCCCGTCAGCCTTCGGCAGCATAGTTTATGGCCGCGACCGTGCCGCGTTTTCACCGGCTAAAATTCCCGTCACGACGGCTTGCATCAAGCCACCGGTGTAACCGCCGCGGTAGCCGCCCATCAGACCGCCGATGGCGTCACCGGCGGCGTACAGACCATGAATCGGTTTTTTGGATTCATTCAGCGCTTCAGCGCGACCGTTCACTAAAATTCCGCCCATTGTGAACGTGATGCCGGGCACAATTTTCAAGCCGTAAAATGGCGCCCGCAGCAACTTCGGTTTGCCCGTTCGCGCAACCGATAGAGAATGGCACGCGCCGGACTCGACGGTGCGATTGTAGGCTTTGACAGTTTCAACGAGATTCACACCATTCACGGCGAGCGTTCGCGCGAGATCTGCGATCGTCCCAGCGAAGAATATTTCGCCGTCATTATCCATCAGCCAAGGATTCGGCGCCGGTGTCTTTACCAAATTAGAAAATGTATCGTCTTTCGCCGCGTCCCAAGTTTCGCGACCGAAGATCAGCACCGCGCCGGTTGGATCGTTAGAACGGGCGAGCTCGTTGGCGACGGCCACGTCACCGCGGCCCTCGTCGACGAAGCGCTGGCCGCTGCGGTCGACGAGAATTCCTTCATCGACAAAGGAATCGAGCCGAGGATAAGGCCAGAAGCGATCATCGGTGAGCGCTTTGCGCGAAATCAGGTGGCCGTAGAAATATTGTAAGTTGACCGCCTTGGCGCCAACTTCCAAGGCCATGCGCAGTCCATCGCCGGTGTCCTGCTTCGAGCCGCGCAGTTTGCATTGGTCGGCGTAAGGTCCGATATATTTTTTCACCAGTTCTTTGTTGGCGCTAAAGCCGCCGGTGGCGAGGATGATTGCGCGTGCTCCCAATTCGATCTCGCTGCGCACCTGCTTACCGATAACACCGCAGACGCGATCGTTTTCAACGATTAATCGCGTTGCTGCGACGCCGTTCAAATAGCGTCCGCCGAGATTTACGAATCGCTCTTTAAGTTTGGTGAGCGCGCGCATGCCGACATCTTTTTTATAAACCGGCGCGAGTGAGATTTCACTATTTTGATCTAACCAGATTCTTCCCGGCGCAGTCTCCTCAAGTCCGACGCCTACGCTCGCTAACCAGTCGATGGCGCGTCCGCAAGTTTCCGACCAGGCTTTGACGAGATCGGGATAGCCGACTTTCTCCGCCATGACGAATTCGTATAGCTCAGCGGGGTCGGATTTCGGGCTTTTGCCGCCGGCGCGCAGGCTACCGGAAGCCATCAGAACATTGCCGTCGCCCAGTTCGCCGTTGCTCTTGTCGATCAACAAAACCTTGGCGCCTTGCTCGCAAGCGCGGACCGCGGCGGTGAAGCCGGCCAATCCGGCGCCGGCGACGAGGACGTCTGAAGCTATATTAGTCACGCTTTACCTCGATAAAATCCATGAATGAACGCACCGCTCGATCGTTTGATTCCCTCGCCCGCTTGCGGGAGAGGGCAAGGGTGAGAGTGACCGCACTTCGAACGCCCTCATCCTAGCCTTCTCCCAGAGGGAGAAGGAACCAATCCGCGAAAAAATCCATTTGTCGCATTTTCATCTTCGCTCAGTGGTCATGCGAGACTTCGATCGTCATTGCAGTTTATAGCCCAACTCCTTTGCCACCTCGGCCGCGAGCCTGTCGTCCGCGACCTCGGTGAACGCGACCTTGCGATCGGTGAAGCGGCCTTGCGCCTGGAGTGATCGAACCAGATTGTCGATGCCGGCTCGGTTTGGAACGCCATTCGGGCTCAAGGTTGTTTGAAATGCGTCGTAAGTGTCGCTCGCGGCTTCCTTGTCCATCTTTAGCAGCTTGACGATCAGCTCGACCGTCTTCGGCTTGGATTTTCTAATCTCGTCCTTGGCCCACTGGAGCGCATGAATGACGCGTTTCACTTCCACCGGCTTGGACTGAATCGTCTTGATCATCGTCGTCAAACCGCCGCCGGGCATCTCCACCATTGCCCCCACATCCATGATTTTGTAGTAACCTTTTTTGGCGGCGCTGAATGTGACCGGCGGCGAGAGCAGTGCGGCGTCGACGAAGCCAGATTCGAGCGAGTAATAGACTTGCAGCTGCTGTCCGGGGATCCCGACCATCGTGTAGTCTTTCGGATTTGCGCCTGATTTCTCCAGTGCGATTAACAACGCCACATGGTTGGTGCCGCCCGCCCCTCCCGAGATGGCGATTTTTTTGCCTTTAAGGTCCTGTAGAGTCTTGTACGGCGACGGCGCCTGAAGCCAATACGAGATTCTATCCGACGAAAACCAGATCGCGCGCGATTGCAGGCCGCTCAGTGTCGCCGCAACCGAGGCCGGCCCGACGCCGGCGACGTAATCGATATCGCCTTGTGCCAGGGCCGCCGCCGCGAGCGGCGGGCTCATGACGATCAACTCCACGTCCAAGCCGTTGGCGCTGAACACGCCCCAATCCTTGGCGGCTAAGAGCGGCAACGCCGTGATCGTGAAGCCGGCGTTTGAGATGCGAACTTTGGCGCGCTTGTCCTGGCTTGCCGCCCGGAGAGCGCTGAGAAGAATTAGCAACAGTGCGACGCAAATTTGCCAGACGAATTTTCGCGGTGTTAATCGATGCATACGTATCCTTAGCACTTTTACGCCGGTCGTTTTGCCCTCACCCTAGCCCTCTCGCACTTCGTGGGCGAGGGAAAAGATTTCGATTGCTTGAATTATGGAATCTTGTAGCCCATTTCCCTGGCGACTTCGGTCGCCAGTCGGTCGTCGGCGATTTCATTGAACGAGACCTTGCGGTCGACGTGGCGGCCCTGGGATTGGACGGACTTGACCAAAATATCCATGCCAGTGCGGCTGGGGACTCCCGTCGGACTTAGAGTCGTGAGAAATTGATCGTAGGTTTCGCTCGCGGCCTCTCGATCCATCTTGAGAAGCTTGACGATGAGATCTAGCGTCTTCGGCTTCGATTTCCTGATTTCTTCCTTGGCGAGTTGCAGCGAGCGAATCACCCGTTTGGTTTCTGAAGGTCGCTCTTGGATTGTTTTCACCAGCGAGGTAAGACCGCCGCCGGGCATTTCGACCATGGCGCCGACATCCAAGACTTTTAAGAAGCCATTTTTCTGCGCGCGGAAAGTAACAGGCGGCGAGAGCAACGCCGCATCGACGTAGCCCGATTCCAAGGAGATGAGCTGTTGAATTTGTTGTCCGCCGATCGACACCAAAACAAAATCCTTTGGGTTCACGCCGAGTTTTTCCAGCGCCATATTGAAAGCGACGTGAACCGTGCCGCCCAACCCGGTGATGGCAACCTTTTTTGCCTTCAGGCTTTCAAGGGTTTTATATTGTGACTTGGCCATCAACCAATAAGAGATCCGGTCGGATGAAAACCAAATGGCGCGCGTCGCAAAGCCGCTCATGGTTGCATTGACGGACGCGGGTCCGACCCCCGCTTGAAAGTCGATGTCGCCTTGAGTCAAAGCTGCCGGCACCAACGCCGACTGCATGAGGATGACTTCCATATCGAGTCCGTTGGCGGTGAACAATCCCCAGTCTTTGGCGGCCAGGAGCGGCAGGGCGGTAATCGTGAAGCCGGCGTTGGAAATTCTCAACTTGGCGCGCCGTTCTTGAGCGCCGGACGAATACGGGTTTGCCAATGTAAGAGCGAAGAGCGCCGCCGCTACCAATAAATGGAATCGACCGAACAATTGCGTCATGGCTTGTTCTCCTCGATTGGGCCGACCGCCGTCCCGGCCGGTAACAGTAATTACGCCAATTTACGGTTGCTTGACAACCCATCTGTTCCTTGAAACTATCGCGCAAAGTTTTCGCAAACAGAAAAACGCTAAGATGAAATCTATGTCAGCAGAGCACCCGCCGAAGCGAACGGAAATCGATCCGATCACGCTGGAAGTGATTCGCCACGGCATCATTTCGATCTGCGATCAGATCGACGCCAACATGACGCGCACGGCATTCAGCCCGTATATTTACGAATATAAGGATTACGCCGTCGGCTTCGTCGGCGCCGAAGGCGAGCTGCTCGCCCAGTCTACCG
>DASXSW010000163.1:0-8009 GCA_036505755.1 Binatia bacterium
GGCCGGTAGATTGACGTTTAAGAATTTCACGAAGAAAAGAAATACTGCTAAGCCCAAAATAAAGCCGATGGCAAAATCTCGAGGCACCTTCACGCTACCGAAGCCGCGCGCGACGCAGGCGAAGAGAGCGGCTTGGGCCAGCACGAAGCCAGCCCGATCGATTAAAAAAATCTGCGCGATGAGTCCGATACTGACCCAAACAAAGGCGCTGAGGTAGAAACGATGCTCACCGCGTGCTTCCGGATCGTCTGGAATGGCGTTGCGCCAACCGCCTGACAGAGTCTGGTAGCACAACCAGATTCCTAACAGAATGAGGCCGCCGGCGATCACCGCAGGGGCGACATTTGGGCCTATCCGCGCGTAACCGCCGGCGCTCGATAACTGCGACGTTCCCACGGCAATCGCGATGCCGAGTATCAGGACCGACAGTGATAGAATGAGCTCCGCGGCTTTGTACTTCATGATGAACTCGCCTGCTATTTGCTCTTGATGCCAAGCGAGTCGATGATGCTGGCGATGCGCTTGGTGTCTTCATCGATAAATTTTTTGTATTCATCGCCGCTCAGGAAAATCTGCGACCAGCCGAGTTTTTCGCAGGTTGTCTTCCACAACGCGGTTTCAGTCGCGGCGCGAACGATTTTAACCAGAGCATCGCGTTGGGCGGTGGTGATTCCCGGCGCGCCGAAGACACCTCGCCAGTTAGCCAGCTCCACGTCGATGCCTTGTTCTTTCAATGTGTGAAATCCTTCCACTCGTGACGGGCTGGAAACGGCCAGAGCGCGCATGCGCCCGCCTTTAATCTGCTCGGCAAACTCGCCGATGCCGGAAACGCCGGCGGTCACGTGGCCGCCGACGATCGCGGCAATCGCTTCGCCGCCGCCCTTGTAGGGTACGTAGTTGATCTTACCGGGGTCGACGCCTGTGGCCTTGGCGATCAGACCGACCAAAATATGATCCGTGCCGCCGGCAGAGCCACCGCCCCAGGAGACGCCGCCTGGATTAGCTTTGAAGGCTTTGACTAAGTCGGCCATCGTTTTATGCGGCGAACTCGCCGGCACGACGATGATCTCGTACTCGCCGGTGAGACGCGCAACTGGCGTGACCATCGAGATATTGACGGGAGAATTTTCCAGATAGATGGCGCCGACCATCACCATGCCGCCAATCATCACTGCGTTGGGATCGCCCTTCGCAGAATTTACAAACTGCGCCAGACCAATGGTGCCGCCGGCGCCGCCCTTGTTATCAAACTGCACGGAGGAAACGAGTTTAGCGCTCTGCATCGCCGACGCGAGGTTGCGTCCGGTCTGGTCCCAACCGCCGCCCGGGTTGGCAGGGATCATCATTTTAAGACTCGGCTGCGCATACGCGGCCGCCGCGAGGGCTGTGAGCGAAATAGCGACGATAAAGCTAAGAAACCATCTACGCATAGTGCCTCCTTTGATTGCTTGAGTTCGATTCAGACCCGTGTTCAGGGATGTATAGTAGACGATGGATAAATTGACAAGCTTCAATCTTCGAACGTCAAATCGCGCCGTCTCGTCTTAGGCGTGCGACCGCGTCGTGATCGTAGCCGAGTTCTGTGAGAATCTGTTCAGTATCGGCGCCTAATGAAGGTGGTGGGGTGGCGGGTTGAGGATCGCCGCTTGCCAGGCGAAATCCTGAACGGACCACTGCGACTGGGCGATCTAGACCCGGGGCGCTCTGGAAATTCTTGATCAGCTCGCGATTGGTTACTTGGGGGTGCTCGATGACTTCGGGAATCGAGAGAACTTCGCCGGCCGGCACGCCATGCCGGTTGAGCAACACCGACCATTCCTTGGCAGACTTGGCTGCGAGGGCAATCTCCATTTCAGCTTTGAGTTCGTGCCGGAGCTTCTTGCGGTCCTCGCGGTTGACGAAGCGCGGATCGGTCGCGAGTTCCATTCGGTTAATAAGCTCGCACAGTTTTTCGAATTGTTCTTGTTGATTCGCCGCGATGTTGAGAAGACCGTCGCCGGTTTTGAAAGCTCCCGATGGGCTCGCCGTCATGTTTTCGTTGCCTAAAGGTTCCGGCCGCACGCCCGCGATCAGCCAGTTGGAGACCGCCCAACCCATTGTAACCAGCGTTGCCTCGAGCATGGAAACATCGATCCATTCGCCTTCTTTGCTTTTTTGCCGCCGGAAAAGCGCCGCGGCTATCGCGAACGCAGCGGTGAGTCCGCCGATCGTGTCCGCGATCGGGAAACCGACCCGGAGCGGCGCTGAATTCTTGTCGCCGGTCACGCTCATGACGCCTGACAACCCTTGGATGATCTGATCATAAGCCGGGTCGGCTTTGAGCGGCCCTGTTTGGCCGAAGCCCGAGATCGCGCAGTAAATCAAATCGGCCTTGAGCTTTTTGAGCTCGCCGTAGCCAAGTCCGAGCCGGTCCATCACCCCCGGCCGGAAATTTTCTACGACAACATCAGCCGTTCCAACGAGCCTGCGGAAAATTTCTTTGCCGTCCGGGTGCTTCAAATTGATCGTCACCGAGCGTTTGCCGGCGTTTTGCGCCAAAAAGGATGCGCCCATCAAACGCTTGTTCAATTCAGGATCGGCGCCCAACTGGCGCGCCAGATCGCCGGAGCCCGGAACTTCGACTTTGATCACATCGGCGCCGAGTTGCGCCAGCTGATAGCAGCAGAACGGCCCCGCGAGCACATTGGTGAGATCAAGCACCCGAACACTTTCAAGGAGGCGCATGGCTCTTTTTATCCCAACACTGAGCTGGATTGAAATGGTTTCTGTACGACACACTTGTCCCAAAATCTCCCCTGGCCCCTCTTTTTCAAAGAGGGGAAATGGTCTCATCGAGAAAATTTCCCCTTTGCCAAAAAGGGGGAGTAAGGGGGGTTTCTGCACAGTTTCTGCACAAGAATTCCGCGAAAGCACCACGGCTAGTTCATCATCATTGCACAGCGGATTCTTAAACTGGGGGCATCTTAAAACCAGAAAGGGGAAATCCTATGGCTAGACGAATCGCAGCGATTGCTATCATCTTTATTTGCACCACCGTCGCGTGGTCGGTATTGGGGACGACCATTTTTTCCCGGACGTATTCCTTTGATGATATTATGCGAGGACGCGTTGCATCGATTTGGGGAGCGCCGCATATGCAAAAGTCACCGATGGCGACGACGATAAAGGAGGTGACCAAAAAGGTAGAAACCAACGAGAACAACAAAACGGTCGTGCGCGTCGTCAAGGAAAAAGTGGCGACACCCATTTCGCTGGAAGGCAGCCGGGTGAGAGTGGCGCTCGACTTGGAACATCGACAGAAGGGATTGTTGTGGTACAGCACGTACAAGGTCGATCTTGCCGGTGAATACACTTTCAAGAATACCAGTGACGAAGAACTTGTGACTTTCACGCTGCACTTTCCAACGGCCCAGGCAATTTATGACGACCTGCTCTTCACTGTAGACGGTCAACCGGTAACTCTGATGACCGAGAAGTCTTCTCTGCGGGGATCTGCCAAGGTCGCGCCTGGTAAAGAAGCTATTCTGAGCATCAAGTATCGTTCCCAGGGCCTGGAAAGCTGGCGCTATCACTTTGGCGATGACGTGGCGCAGGTCAAGAACTTTCAGCTCAAGATGACGACGAATTTCAAAGACATCGATTTCCCCGACAATACGCTTTCGCCGGCGCATAAGCAGGAAACCAAGAACGGCTGGGAACTCACGTGGGAATCGAAGAACCTGCTTTCCGGTTTTCAGATCGGTATGAGTTTGCCAGAAAAGTTGCAGCCGGGCCCGCTGGCGGGACGGATAAGCTACTTTGCTCCGGTATCGCTGCTGTTTTTCTTCTTCCTCATGTTTGTTATCACTACGCTGCGCAAGATCGAGCTGCATCCGATGAACTATTTCTTCTTGGCTTGCGCATTCTTTTCGTTTCATCTCCTGCTTGCCTATCTCGTCGATCACATCTCGATTCATGCCGCCTTTGTCATTTGCTCGGTCGTGTCACTGGGGCTGGTGATTAGTTACTTGCGATTGGTGGTGGGCATGCGCTTTGCCGCCGTTGAGGCCGGTTTGGCGCAACTGATTTATCTCGTGCTGTTTTCTTACGCGTTCTTCTTCAAAGGATTCAGTGGGCTGGCCATTACGATCGGATCGATCATCACGCTTTTCTTGGTGATGCAAATCACCGGGCGGATTCGCTGGGCGGAAAAGTTCGCGACTCGAGCTCCAATCCGAGCTCAAGAATCTTGATTGGAGTTTTCGACCTAAAGCCAGTATCCTGACCGCCAAGACCATGCCGAGCAAGATCCTGGTCGTTGACGACGACGCGCATATCCGTGATGTCGTCCAATTTGCGTTGGAGAAAGCCGGCCTCGAAGTCATCGAGGCCGGCGACGGCCGGAACGCGCTCGAATCTTTCTCTCGGTCGAAGCCGGATTTGGTCATTCTCGATATCACCATGCCGGAGATGGACGGTCTGGCCGTCTGCCGCGAGATTCGGAAGAGCTCTGATGTCCCTATTCTCTTTCTCTCGTCGCGAGCAGACGAAGTTGATCGCGTCGTCGGACTGGAAATCGGCGGCGACGACTACGTCACCAAACCCTTTAGTCCGCGCGAGCTTGTCGCCCGCGTGCAGGTGATCTTGAAGCGTGCCCGCGCCAAGCCGGCAGTTACGACGGACGTGAGGGAGTTGAGCCACGGGGCAGTGCGACTGGATGTGCAAGGCCACGCTGCCTTTTGGAAAGACCAGAAGGTTCAGCTCACGGCGACAGAGTTTGCTATCCTGAGAACTTTCCTGCGCCATCCCGAGCGCGTCTTATCGCGCGACCAATTGATGGAGGCGGCTTACGACGCCGATATCAGCGTTAGCGATCGCACCATCGATAGTCACATTCGGCGCGTGCGCGGCAAGTACGCCAAGGGTGGCTGCAAAGAAATAATCGAGACCGTTCACGGGGTCGGTTATAAGTTAGGCTCATGCCGCTAGTCGCCAAGCCGAAAATCCGTCGGTTCAAACTCCGCAATATTCTTTTAGTGGTAAGTGTCGTGGTACTGGTCCTACCGCTGGGCGGCATCTACTTCCTGCGAATTTATGAAAACGAGTTGGTTAAGCAGACCGAACTTGAATTGATTTCTCAAGCGGCGCTCATTTCCGCCGCTTACAGAAGGGAAATTCATATTTTGACGGCCAGTGAACCGCGGCAGGACTACGGGATGAAGATAATCTCTCCACCCGTGCTGGACGATTACTACAGGCCGATCAAGGCCGCGCTTAACCTCGCGACCGCACAAATCAAACCTCGCCCTCAGGAGCCCCAAAAGACTGATTTGCGCGCCGATTCAATCGCGATAGAAGCCGGAAGTCGTCTCTCGCCGATGTTACTGGATGCACAACGTACGACGCTGTCGGGCGTACGAATCCTCGACCCTCAGGGTATAGCTGTCGGTGGCCGCGCGGATATCGGATTATCCTTCGCGCATCTTGATGAGGTCCAGCGCGCAAGGTCAGGAATTTATGCGAGTTCGATTCGCGAAAGAACTATTCACCGGCCGACGCGTGCCTTCGCTTCCATCAGCCGTGGCACAGGAATAAGAGTCTTTGTCGCTTTTCCGATCCGAGAGGAGGATAGGGTTTTGGGCGTGATTCTTTTGTCTCGCACGCCGCAAAGTATTTTGGAACATCTGTATGATCAGAAAGAAAGAGTGTTGGTTCTCGCGGGCATCGTTCTGTTACTGGCCGTTGCGTTAGTCGTACTAACTTCTTACACGATCACGCGACCGCTCCATGCCCTGATTCAACAGACAAAACAGTTTGCCGGCGGCGATAAAAAGTCGATTGAGCCTCTGAACAGGCCGGTTACGGAAGAAGTTGCGTTGTTGTCGGAGAGTTTCGTTGAAATGGCGCGCAGTCTGGAATATCGCGCACAATATATCCGCAATTTCGCAGCGCATGTGTCACATGAATTCAAAACGCCGCTGACCGGAATCCAGGGCGCCGTCGAGTTGCTGCAGGAGCATCTAGACGATATGCCGGCTGAAAGACGCGCCCGCTTTCTCGGCAATATTGCGCAGGACGCCGATCGGCTCAAACGGCTCGTGGATCGATTGTTGGAGATGGCGCGCGCTGATGTGATCGAGCCAACGGGCGGACAGACCGAACTCGAGCCCATCATCGCGACGCTGCGCGAACGATACAAGGATCGAGGCTTGACTGTTTCATTCGCCGGCGTGGGCGGCGCCGCCGCGGCGGTGCCGCCGGAGATCTTGGAAACCGTTTTTGCCAACCTCCTCGATAACAGCTGGCAAAATGGCGCGGCACGAGTCGATCTCAAGGCCGCGCGATCCAATGGCTACTTGTCCATAACGGTAGCGGATAATGGCCAGGGCATTTCGCCGGCCAATACCGATAAGATTTTTACACCTTTCTTCACTACCCATCGTGAACAAGGAGGAACGGGTCTCGGGCTCGGAATTGTTCGATCTTTGCTGAAAGCTTATGACGGCGATATCTCGTTGGAGCCCAACTCGCACGGAGCGACGTTTCGCGTGACGGTACGAGAGATTCCCAGTTGATCATGATTGGACAGTGTTCGTGTGAATTCGTCCAGAACAATTTTTCCACCGCCCTGGACACTGATCTCTCCCGCTTGCTCGAGAACTCGCCGGCAAAGATCGGAGCTAAACTTTTTGTTCTCCACCGGCCCGTTTTTGCTCCAGGCGCACAAGACGCCAGTCGTGATGAGCTGCCGCAGCAACTCAAAACCAACGCGGGTTCGTGAGTCGGGCCATGGATGCGTCATCAAATCCGCAAGCGAAACCGTCTCGGTGATCGGCAGGCCTTTGAGAAAATTGATGACGCGTGTGGTCACGAACAATGTGTAAATATCGTCGCGAGAACAACTTTCAGTTTCGATTGCCAGTGCCGTCAAGCGTGCCTTCACAAAGTCGTCTTGGTTCAAGTCGAGTCCGCGCGCGATGGGCGAATTCGGGATTCGATAGAACGGGGATGCGCCGAGCAGCACGGGAAGGCGGGCGTTGAAAGCCATCGTCTGGATCATGCTTGCCAAACTTTCATTGGGAAGGCCAAGAATTTGATACGAGACCATCTTGAAGCCGAGTTCGTCCGCCTTGTTCACCACCTTTAGGTAAGCTTCGAGCGTGTGCGGACGTTTGGTGGTTTCACGAACGGTCTTGTCGGAGCTGACGAGCGCGAGATTGAGCTGTGAGAAACCGGCTTCGAACATCAGCTCGAGCAATTCATCGTCGAGACTTAAATAACTGATGCCGTTCATCGCGACATATTCCATCTCACGCTTGGGAAAGCGCGCGATCAGACGGCGGCACAGTTCCTTGAACGTGTTCTTGTAGTAAGTCAGGTTGTCATCTTCGAAGTCGATGACGCGGTAGCCTTGTCGATAACGTAATTCGATTTCTTCCAGGACGTTCTCCAATGAGCGGCGGCGATAAGTTTTTCCAAAGGTTGTGTGCACGGAACAGAATGAGCACTTGTGCGGACAACTGCGAGACGTGATCATGAAAGTCATCGGTTTGCCGGCGAGTGTGTAGGCCGGTGGCGCGAAATCGCTCAGATCGGGAAATGGCAGATCGTCGATCGGAAAGTTGTCGACCAGCGGATTTAAGACGATTGTACCATTGCGCTTGTAGGCTAAATTCGGAACCTCTTCGAGGGGTTTCTGATTGAGCGTATGACGCAAGAATTCGACGAACCCCTTCTCGCCTTCACCGCAAATGACGTAATCCACGTGTGGCGACGCAAGCAGCGACTCCGGCGCTGCCGAAGCATGCGAGCCGCCCATGACAACGACGGCAGCTGTCCGCTGTTTCACGCGCGCGGCGATTTCAAGGGCTTCGCGGAAGTACGGCGTGAAGAGCGAAGAGATACCCACGACGTCGGGATTTAGCTCGGCGATTTCGGCTTCGATCTCGTCGAATGATTTACCGAAGTGGTAGAACTGATGGAAGGTCGAAAAGGGCGATTTGTCGGCGGCAGAATAATAGTCGGTTAAG
>DASXSW010000164.1:0-3822 GCA_036505755.1 Binatia bacterium
GCAAGGCCAGCGGCTCCGGCGAGCGCGGCCATATCCACCGCCCGCTGCCCCATGCTCCGGCTAAAGGTAAGAAATCCCGTGTCCAAGCCCAGGCCAACCATAACCATTAGCAGCACAATCATTAGGGTGATGAATACGAGAACTGCACCAGAGTCGTCTCGAATTTTAGTCATAGGCATCTCCTATTTTGCTCAACATGCGCCGGTCACCGTGACCGGTTGAGCTTGATATCGCACATCCGCAGAACGCGTTACAGTCGGGTTTGTTGGAACAGGCATACCAAACAATGTCATCACCCTGTAAAGACCATAAACGTAAGTTCCACTCGCAGTCACCGTGACCTCCCGCATACACGTGGCCGGAAAATAGGTTCCGGTCAACGTAACTGCCACAGTCGTGCCTGTCAGGCGACTTGTGAGTCGATTACAAGCTTCTTGAACAACCTGGTTGGTTCCGGGACAGCTCTGTGCTGCAACCGTTGTGACACAGGGAACGGTAGCGTTAACCGCACAGTCGGGTAGAATAGCGCCAATTCTCGCGGCTTCACGGACTGCGATAAGTGTGTAATGCGTCGTGAAAAACAAAATACCGAAATCCATGGCTACATATAAAGCAGCGAGTAGCAATGGCGTGATCAGCGCTATTTCGACAAGGCTTTGCGCTCGACTATTTACTAAAAATTTCCTCATGATGATAAATCTACCCAGGGTACTATTTTTCCCAAACATCATCTGACACATCAAGTACACGGGTTTTGATGCTCCCAGCGCATCTGAGTCGTTCGGGTAATCTGGACGGTCGGAGGAACATTAACGCCAAAAAACCTAAGAAAGCGATAGAAAGAATAATTGTAATTGCCAACTACTTGCACTTGAACGGTTTGGTTGCAGGTAGCTCCTGCAAGAGCAACGACTGTGATCGTAGCGCCCGGCAGCAATGCACTTGAAAGTCTCTTCGCCGTTTCCTTTAGAACAGTACCATCAGTCAGCGAATAACAGGCCGGCAAACTACAATTGCCCACTTGAGCAGCGTAGTTAGGATCAGCGGCACCGATTCTCGCCCCTTCGCGAGACGCGTTCAACGCCAGTTGACCCGTGTAAAAAGCCAGTCCGAAATCAGCAGGGATCCAAGCGACAACTAGAAGCAACATGAAGACGAGCGTGAACTCGACGAGCGCTTGACCTTTGCTGGTCAAGCGATGGTGCAGAGGCTGTGTAATCCGTCGGGGCTTATCGGCGACATAGTCGTTCATAAACCAATCAATCCCCCCGTGGATTGCAAAAACTTCAATATAGAAATTTGGAAGCGAATGCAAGAGGGGGCAATCCGATGAAATTCAGGCAAGCCGGAGGCAAAAACGAAGTTACGGGTGAATTTGATCGTCACCTAGGTATGATACTAATCCAAATTCTCTAATAGGAAACTCAACACCATGGAATATTAGGGAATTAAAACTTCGACTTGCCATAGACTTGGAACCATAGGGGCTGGTCTCGACAGGCGGTTAATCAGGCACTCGGAGGCGCCCAGCAAAAGCCTAGCTTCGGACGCAGTGAGAAATTACTTAACTACTGCTGGAGGTGAGATAGAAATCTATTTTCTCCGTTGGAGCAGAATGTCTTTCAAAATATCGCGCGCCTTTCGAATGACCGTCTCGGTGGTCGGCCAATCTATGCAGGGATCGGTAACCGAGCAGCCATATTTCAGCTTGGAAAGATCTTCGGGGATCGGTTGATTGCCGCCTTCGATGTTGCTCTCGACCATCAGGCCGACGATCGATTGGTTGCCTTCGCGGATCTGGTGCACGCAGTCCGACATCACGAGCGCCTGCATGTTGTGATCCTTGAAGGAATTGGAGTGGGAACAGTCGACGACGATATTGGGCGCGAACTTAGCGTCGAGCAGCGCCCTTTCAGTCATGGAAATACTGACGGTGTCGTAGTTCGGCCGCTCGCCGCCGCGCAGCACGATGTGGCCATATGCATTGCCGCGCGTGCGTACGATCGAGGAGCGCCCCTTCGTGTTGATGCCGAGGAAACTGTGAGGTTTCGCCGAGGACTTGACGGCGTTGATGGCCACTTCGATATTGCCATCCGTGCCGTTCTTGAAGCCGACCGGCGTGGACAGGCCGGAAGCCATTTCGCGGTGAGTCTGGGATTCGGACGTGCGCGCGCCGATAGCGGTCCACGAAATGAGATCGCCCAAATATTGCGGCGCGATAGGATCAAGCGCCTCGGTCGCAGCCGGCAGGCCGAGCTCGGTCACCTGGAGCAGAAAGGCCCGCGCTTTTTCCATGCCTTCCTCGATGTGGAACGAATCATCCATCCGCGGGTCGTTGATGAATCCCTTCCAACCGACCGAAGTACGCGGCTTCTCGAAATAAACCCGCATGACGAGATACAACGTATCGCGCACCTCGTCGGCGAGTTTTTTCAAGCGCTGGGCGTAATCGTAGCCGGCAATCGGATCGTGGATCGAGCAGGGACCAACGACAATGAACAGCCGAGGATCCTTGCGATCGAGGATGTCCTTGATCGTCTCGCGCCCTGCAAAAATAGTCCTAGAGGCCTTGTCGGAAATCGGTACGCGGGCATGAATCTCCTCTGGCGACGGCATGAGATCGAGCGCCGCGATGTTCAGGTTTTCAAGAGGCTGGCGGATCCTGGTCGCAGTATTTGGTTTGTGGGCAGCTTTCATAACTTCACTTAAGATAGCACGTCGTCTGCAGCGCCGGAATCGCATGTTTCGTGTTACGGTTAGGCCGCTCCACGGGACCCTGGTCGCGAAATCTTTGCAGATCGACAACGAGATTTTAATATCGGGATTTGTTTTCTGAGTTTCAACGTCTCGGGAAAGTCTGTTTAAGCTCGCTGTAAGGCAGCTCTCTCCTCCCTCAATATAGCGGTCCGATGACCCAGAAAAAGATATAGAACGCAGCCCGGAGTGCGCCGATGATCAGCGGCGCAAGTAAGGCTGAATCGGCTCCGGGTCCCGTAGTCGGACGTCGTCGAAGTACTAAGCCCAGCACTGCCAGGGAGAGACTCACGGTGGCGCTCGTCGCTAGCACGCGCCCGACAATCGGTCGCCATGGGGAAGTGGCCGGCGTCGTCGGCATGCCGAAAAAGACCAAGGCATTGGAACAGGCGACTAAGGCCCAAAGCCGCGCAGGAGCGGATAGTTGGCGCCATGGCGTCATCAGGACTAGAAGAATAAAAAAAATCAGGATCACGATCGCAATCATCGCTGTTCCTCCGCTCAACTCGCGAGTTGCCTAGCATGATCGTGCATGCCAGCCTTTACTCTCTTAATCCGCCACTGTGTGGTTAAGGCTCAGGAGCCCCCATCGTTTGCGCACGTCGTTTAAGATCCGGTAACGACCAAACACGTTTTCTCAGTTTGGGGATAAATCCTCTTCGCACAGAACATCGGCTAACCATAAATGACAACGCCCACAATCACAGCGGTGTCGAGCGCGATCCAGCCTACGCATGGTAAGTAGATGTTCTTATCGTGCTTCTGTATCCCGAACCAAAACCACAGGACGGCGGAGAGGAGATAAGCGCTCCACAATAGGATAGAAACACCGGCCGCCTGATGCCCGAACCAGATCGTCAAGACCTGAGGGATCGTCATTAGCATCGTGAAGATAGACATCCCTAGCATCGTGAAGATAGACATCCCTCCGAGCAAACGACGCAACGATGTATCCGGGTGGGATGGATGAACCGCGGGAATCGTTAGATTTGGACCCATGATTGTCTCCGTGAGCAAAAATTCGGAGCGCGACTAAGGTTCAGATCAGCACTACCTGCTCGGCGTTCG
>DASXSW010000165.1:0-5525 GCA_036505755.1 Binatia bacterium
GCCCAACCGCTCGAACTCTCCTTCCTGCAGCACCCGCAGCAGTTTCGGCTGAAGTTCTAGCGGAAGGTCGCCGACCTCGTCAAGAAATAGCGTGCCTTGATGCGCCAGTTCGAAGCGTCCGGCTTTCCGGGCGATCGCGCCGGTGAACGCCCCCTTCTCGTGCCCGAACAATTCGCTTTCCAGCAGACCGGACGGGATGGCGGCGCAATTGATTCTGGCCAGGGCGCAGTCGCGACGCGAGCTGTGCCGGTGAACGGCCTGCGCAATGAGTTCCTTCCCCGTGCCTGTCTCGCCGTGGATCAGCACGGTGGCATTCGTCGGCGCCACGATCTGAACCTGTTTGAGCACGGCCCGGAAGGCAGGACTTTGGCCGATGATCTCCCCAGCGGAGCGCCCCAATATAATGGGAGATCCAGGTTCGGATTGCGCTGCTCTGAGTATGGCACTTTGCCCTCGGAGTCCGGCGCTTTCCTCTCGGAGAGTTGCGCTGTCGGCCGATAGACGCGCATGTTCCTCCCGGAATCTCATGTACTCCTCCTGAAGTCTGGTATGCTCGTCCCGGAGTCTGGTGTAATTCTCTCTCAGATGGGCATAATGCTCGGCGACCCTGCTGTTGTTTGTGCCGGATTCGGTCCAGCCCGGTTCATCGAGGCGTTGCCGGAGCGGCGATGGCGGGAACGCCTCCTCTTCGACGGGAATAGTTGTTGTCATAATTTCGTCCAGTTCGGTTTCAGCAACCCTCTTGGCTTAGCCTCGTGCCGGGCAAAACTGCACGAGCTTCCCGGAGGGACAAATCAGCCAATTCACTTGGGTTCCGGGTTGCGGCATTCGTTCTCGTTTTGACGGCCTCGCCGCAGGGCCGCTCGAATGGCTTTGATCAACGGTTGTTCTCCGACCGGCTTGCGCAGGAAATCCACGGCACCTGCCTTCATCGCGCGCCTCTGCTCATCCTCGCTCGCGGTCGCTGTGATAAAAACGATGGGGATCTGGCGGTTGACTTCGGCGAGTTGACGTTGCAATTCCAGGCCGTCCATCTCAGGCATACTCACATCGAGGATGAGGCACGCGGTGTCTTCAACACTACCGGAGCCGAGAAATTCAAGAGCCGAAGCGAACGCCTCAACTCTGAATCCGAACGAGCGCACCAGCCTTCCGGTGGAGTTCCGGAAAGAAAGGTCGTCATCCACAATTGAGATGAGAGGGATCTTAGCCAGGTTGTCTTTTTTATTCACGCGCATGAAGACTAACACACGGGACGAAGAAAGTTCTACTGGACCTTGGTCCAGTCGCACTACGACCTCTGGCCCGGCACTCCCAGATGCGCACCCATGCGAACCAGTTCAGCGAGAGACCGTGCCCGCATCTTGTGCATGATGTGACCGCGATGAAACTTGATGGTTTTCTCCGTGGCACCCAGTTCGCCGGCGATCTGCTTGTTGAGCATACCGGAAACAACGCACGCCATCACTTCGCGTTCGCGCGGCGTGAGCGATTCGTAACGCCCGCGCATATCCGCCAATTGCCGCTGCAACTCCCGCGCGGTGCGGTCGCGTTTAATGGCCTGCTGGATGGCGTCGAGCAGGTCCTGCTCACGGAATGGCTTGGTGAGAAATTCGATCGCGCCTGCTTTCATCGCCTGGACCGACATCGGGATGTCCCCATGCCCCGTGATGAAGATGATCGGGATTTCAACGCCCGCCCTGGCAAGTTCGCGCTGCAAATCGAGACCGCTCAAGGTGGGCAAACGCACGTCGAGCACCAGGCACGCCGGCGCATCCGGGCGCCGGCCGCTCAGAAATTCCGTTGCTGCTCCGAACGCCTGAACGTTGAAACCCGCCGACCGGATCAGGCGCTCCGTGGATCGACGAAACGACGGATCGTCGTCAATGATGATGACGATGGGATCGGTCTCACTCATGACTTCATGCAGTTGTGGTGTCTGAACGCAGCGAGGGCAACGCGCACGAAAATGTCGCACCCGGTCCATCGTTCAATGTCGCCCACAAACGGCCGCCGTGCGCCTCAACGATGGAGCGGCTGATCCACAGGCCCAGGCCCAGGCCGTGCGATTTGGTGGTGTAGAACGACTCGAAGAGTCGCTCGCTGTCCTCGGGCCGGAAACCGCAGCCCAGATCCCGCACTGTGATCCGTATCGCCGGCCGGCCGGCAAGTTCGTCGCGCTGAACGCCAATGGTCAGGATGCGCCGCTCGTCTTGCACGCCGCTCATCGCTTCAACGCCGTTCATCACTAGATTGAGCAGCACTTGTTGGAGTTGGACGCGATCTCCAGCCACCTGCGGGAGGTCGTCATCCAGTTCGGTGCAGACTTCGATGCGGCGTTCGGCCAGCTTGCCCTGCGCGAGCATCAGCACGTCTGCCACCACGTCGCCAAGTTGCAACGAGGTTTTCTCGGGAATCGATTTCTTTGCCAGCGCCCGGATGCGCGCGACGATGTCGCTAGTGCGGTTCGCGTCGTGGACAATGTCCGATAGAATCTCCCGCAATTCCTTGGGAAGCTCGCGTGTGCCGTTGACGAGTCGCAGGCCAACATTACTGTTGTTCACGATCGCTCCGAGCGGCTGGTTGATCTCGTGCGCGATCGAAGCTGCCAGTTCGCCCATGGTCGTCAGGCGGGTGACGTGAGCGAGTTCCGTCTGCAACTTCTGCGACGCTTCCTCGGCGCGTTTGCGTTCGCTCATGTCCCGGGTCACTTTCACAAAACCCCGGAGCTTGCCGGCCCCGTCGTTCAACGCGGTGATGATTACATTGGCCCAGAATCGAGAACCGTCTTTTCGCACGCGCCAGCCCTCGTCTTCAAAGCGACCCGTGGCCGCAGCTTCCTTGAGTCCGAGTTCGGGTTTGCCGGACTCCACGTCGCGGGGCTCATAGAAGAGGGAGAGACGGCGCCCCAGGATTTCCTCGCTCGAATAGCCCTTCATGCGCTCCGCGCCGGTGTTCCACGTAATGATCCGTCCGTCGAGGTCCACCATGTAAATGGCGTAATCCTTTACGCCCTCGACCATGTGGCGAAAGCGTTCCTCGCTCGCGCGCAACGCTTCTTCCGCCTGCTTGCGTTCGGCAATTTCTACGCGCAATGCCTCGTTGATACGCCTCAATTCCGCCGTGCGCTCATTCACCTCTGCCTCAAGGTGGTCTCGCGACGCGGCCAATGCGGCTTGTGCTTGTTTGCGCCCGGCAATCTCCCTTTCCAACTCGCCGTTGACGGTTCGCAATGCCGTCGGACTGGGCAGAGCGAGCGCCTGCGGAACCAGCTTCATCAGCAGAACCGCGGTGGGAACAGAGGCAAAAGCTGTGACGGCCTTGATGCTGCCGGCGAGCCAGTAAGTCGGGTGCCAGATATTCCAGATTTCCATCAGATGCGTACTGCCGCAGGCAAGGATGAACACCGCGAAACACACAAACATCCAGTGAAACTCCAGGTCTTTCCGCTTGCGGACGAAATAGAAGAGCGTGATGGGAATGGAGTAGTAGGCCAGCGTGATGAGCGCGTCCGAAGTCACATGCAGCCACACCACTCCCGGCCTCCAGAGATAGCAATGGCCGTGCGGCATGAAGCCATCAGAAGAGAACAGGTTCTTGAAAAAGTCTATCATAGCGACCTTTCGTTAACCGGCAAAACTCCCACAAAAGGAAATACATCGAAACGAATGTTAAGTATGAATGATACCAAACCCTGACGCCCCATTCGTTCAAGAACAAAGTTTCGATTCCTGCAAGGGTTGATGACGGTGCTCGAACGTGGTGACTCATGTGCAGCTTCCTTTCCAGCTTCAGGCCGGGCGATTTCGCTTCGGCCAATTCGCTTCTCAGGACCACCGTCTCCGGGACCTCGTGACGGCGTGCTGACTTTTTGTCAAAATGCTGACGCCATTCTTCCGGTTATTCACTGATCAATTCGCCGACAAACACCGATTTCATTTCCTTAACCGCTTTGCGGAGAAATGAATCGGCTGAATCGGTCCTTGTTCGTGCGACTCTGGCAAGAGAGATGCAAGAGCACAACTCGAACAAATGAATGCTCGCGGCGACTCCATCGCACCCGGAACACGGCAACCTGACGTGGCGGCAAAAAATAACAGCGCCGGAACGGAAGGGACGTGACTGAATATGAGCGCACTCACACGCTGGAAATCATTGAAGAAAATGGAGGAAGTGCAAAACCGGCTCTCCACTCTCTTTGGCCGCGCTTCGGTGGGCTGTTATCGCTGGTGCCACACTGTCACACGGCGGCGTCTAAGAGTTTCACGAGGGTTGCGCGCTTGCGTGCCGAGCAACTGTTTAGCACGGGGTGTTCACCCAACTTTTGCGTCAGTCATCGATGCCTTATTGATGAGGACGCTTCGATCAAACGGAAAACGGGCGAAAAATCGAGGCGCGAAACAATGATCAAAATAAAAAACGCCGCGGACGGTTGTTGCGAAGTTTGGGCGATGTGCCGAAATCAACTGCTTCGGTGATGCGCGTGGCGGGAAGTTTTTGTTCTGTTGCGGATTTTGCAATTTGGCGCGGGTGCGTCAAACAGGAGGAGAATGGGGAAACCGATCATGCTGAAATACCAAACAGAAACTAGAACCGGTTCAGCATGGTCCTTCATAAAAAGGCAAAGCAGGTTCTAGAAAGAAAGGACAAAATGAAAGTAACAAACAGCAGGTTAGTCGGTGTTACGAAGGCACTGGGCATGGCCGTCGCGTTCGCGGTCGCAACCGCGCATGCGCAGAACGCCACGCAGCAGCCATCGGCGAAGGTGACAGCCAAGGTCTCCAACAGGACCCTGTTAGGCCCGATAGTGGCTCAGAACGGAACGAGCGCGGACAGTGGCTGGGTAACCATTTTGTGCAACAAGATCAAAACGGCCAACAAGAAAGACCTGTTCATCACCGCCGCTTTGGAGGTCGGCATTGTAACGGAAACCGCGTCCCCTCCGGAAACCGAATCCACGGCAAAGCTCGAAGTTCGCGTGCTGAGGGATGGCCAGGAGGTGGAACCGGGAGTGGTCGTTTACGGCAAGCGTGAGCAGGAGTTGGAGCTGTCCAGGGGCGACCAGACGGCCGAGTTGGAGCTGGAAACGCTGGAGGCGGCCTCGTTCAGCTTCGTGGACGTTGATGTCCCGGTGGGTGTCCATCAGATCTGCGTGCAGGCCCGCATTCGTGTGAAGACCGAAGGCGGTGACGTCGAAGCCGAGGGCGTGGTGGGCAAAGGAACGCTTACGGTCGAATCCGTTCGTCTGATCAAAGGCGAGGACGTCATACTTGACTGACGTTGATCAACTCTAATAGCGCTGTGGTGCTATGGGGGGGCAGGGGCCGGAAGTTTGCTTTTCCTATCTGTTCGATTGGTGTGCACGCTTCCAGGTCCCCGCCCGAAAGTATGATGCATGCACGCCTGCCATTCTTCGGGATGGCAGGCCTTTCAGGGGCCTCAGAGAACGACTTGACTCCGCTTGAGGAAAACGGGGAATACTTCGTCAATTTTGCCGACCGCATCGGCACGTATCGCGATTTCGT
>DASXSW010000166.1:0-4584 GCA_036505755.1 Binatia bacterium
CAGGCTATAAGTCCCCGCCCAATGACGACCGGCGCCGCCGGGTCGTTTCTCACAGAGAAATTCAGGTAACTCACGCTGGTCTTGAGCTGGCAAGCCGCGCTTTTCGGTTCGTATAAATCATAGCCTGGATCCTGCCGTCGCCATTCTATCCGCCGGTCCGTTGAGTCGGCGGGAAATACCTTTCCTCTCCTGTCTTAAATCTTGGATCAGAGACCATCCAACCACATACGATGCATCTAACTCGCGCAGCGTCTCTAAGAACTCCCGCTCGTGGATCAAATAACCACTGCAGTGCGGACAATTCATGTTCCCTCCACTTCACTCAATTCACACGACAGAATAGCAAATCCTCCTTTATAGTAGCACCGAGAGCGCAGCGGATGGTAACTGGTTGGATTTCAAGAGAGGGAAATGTGGCCAGGGACAGAATCGAACTGCCGACACGAGGATTTTCAGTCCTCTGCTCTACCGACTGAGCTACCTGGCCGAAAGATTGGAAACTGAAATATTGCTTAAAAGTTTTCGGGAGTCAAGTTAATCACTGCGGGTCTACGCGTTTTTCGACTTGCTGCTCGACGAAGTCGACGACATTGCGCTCCAGGCAAACGTGATTAAGCGCGTTGACCTCTTGAATTCCTGTCGGGCTGGTCACGTTGACTTCGGTCAGGAAATTGCCAATCACATCCAAGCCGACGAAGTAGAGCCCGTCTGCCCGGAGCAGCGGCGCTAGCGCCGCGCAGATTTCCCGATCGCGCTCGGTTACCTCCGTCTTCACGCATTGGCCGCCGACATGAATGTTGCCACGAGTTTCCGATTCGAGTGGAACCCGCAGCACCGCACCCAACGGCTCGCCGTTCAGAACGATAATGCGCTTATCCCCTTGGCGGATCTCGGGCAAGTACCGCTGCCCCATCACGAGCCGCCGGCTATTATCGGTGGCGACTTCCAAGATGGAATTGGTATTGCGATCTTGTTCATTTAAATAAAATACTCCGCTGCCGCCGGAGCTGTCGAGCGGCTTGATGATCATCTCGCCGCCGAGCTCACTCATGAATGCTCGAAGACGCGCCATATCGCTGGTCACGAGCGTCTGCGGAATCTGTTCGGGAAAACGCAACGCATAGAGCTTTTCGTTAGCCTCGCGCAGACCCTTTGGATCGTTCATCACGAAGCACTTGCTCGAGTCAACCAAACTCAGCAGATGAGTCGCGAAGAAATACTTAAGATCGAAGGGAGGGTCTTTGCGCATCCACACACTGTCAAACTCCTCTAACGAGCCGGTCCTAGATTCGCCCAGACGGTAATGCGGCGTCGCGCGCGCAAGCTCAAGCCGCCGATAGCGTCCATCGGGTGTGCCGCCGCGGATGAACAGATCATCGAGTTCCATGAAATAGATTTCATGGCCGCGCCGCTGCGCCTCCAGCATCAAGACAAATGACGTGTCCTTGTCGATGTCGATCTTATCGACGGGGTCCATGACCACGCCGATTTTTAGGTTTTGCATAGCCTTTTCAGTCAGAGTTATTTTAGTCCCGAATCACCCAGGTGCGCGCCAAGAAATCGTGCCAGCCGCGCTTTTCTCGCTGCCATAGAATCCACAAAAAGCTCAATCCCAATGAGACAATCCCAAATCCGACAGTTGCGAGCCAACGAAGCAATGCCTGGCGATAGGTAAGCGACGCCTGGTCCGGACCAACCACGCGCAAACCGAGCAGCCACTTACCGATCGTCTTCCCTTCCATACCATGAAAAACGACAAAGTAAGCCGTGGTTAAGCCCATCCAAGCAAAAGTCAGAAACGTCATGAGCGGCGCGGCATTGCTCCATGAGATCGATCGGTCGTGGGCCGTCAAACCGACTTTGTAGCCGATGTAGGCCAGAATTCCCATAAGCGCAAAGAGCAAGATGTTCATCACGACATCGATCAGACAGGCCCCCACACGCCGAAAGAAACCGCCCCATCGGACGTTCCCAATGGGCTCACTCGGCGGTTCGACTCTCTGTGGTGTTGTTTCAACCTCAGGATGTGATTCAAAGCGCCAATCGTCATGCTCCGTCTGTTTTTCAAACTCGATCGACGGCTCTTCCGGCGTCAAGGTAAATTCCTCACGTCTTGGAGCGGTGGGGAAGACCCTCCGGTGCAGCAACTTAGCGCCGCACTTCTCACAATATTCATCGGATATCCGGACCGGTGCTTCGCAGTTTTGACATTTCATAGATTCATCAACCAAACTGGAGCTGAATATTTATGCTAGAGAAAGCCGCCAACCGAAGCAAGGCCGAGTTAGCGTAAATCACCCCAGAGAAACTGCACCAACGCGATCGCCGTCACTGCAGCGGTTTCGGCGCGGAGAATGCGCCGTCCCAACTCGACCGGCTCGAAACCTTGCCGTTGGGCCATTTGAGCTTCCTCCGCCGTGAAACCGCCCTCCGGTCCGATAACGATCAGCACCGCTTCGACGTCGCCGCGCTGCTCGCGAATTTGATAGAGCGATCGCTGGTGCTCCTTTTCCCAGAAAATCAACTTGAGTGTTTGCGGCGGGGCATCATCGAGCAATTTCCGGTAGTCAAACATCGGCGAGATTTCGGGCATGCGCGTTCGGCCACACTGCTTTGCCGCGCTAAGAGCGATTTTCTGCCAGCGCTCGCCGCGCTTGACGATCTTGCTCTCGTCTAACCGCGGTATGGAATACGTCGACACGAACGGAATGATGGTTTGCACGCCGAGCTCCGTCGCCTTTTCCACAATGAAGTCCATTTTTCCGCCCTTGGTCAATGCGACTGCCAACGTTATTTGTAAAGGCGACTCGCGCTCGGGCTGGTAAGAGCGAAGAATTTCGAGCTCGCCCTGTTGCGCTCCAAGAGCGCGAATCACCGCCTCATGTTCCCAGCCGCTGTCATCGAATACCGTGATAGGATCGCCAGGCGCCAATCGCAGCACCTTTCTTAAATGAACCAATTCCTGACCGTCAATATGCCCGCGGTTATCGCGCAAATTTTTTTTCGGCACAAAAAACCGCGCCATGGGCTTTACTTTCTTTGTAACAACAACGTTTGCCACTCACGGGCGCGCTTGCGTTTGACAGTTTTGAATTTGACGGCGAAGCGCCGCGCGATTTCACCCGCTTTCTGATGCAAGATCCCCGATAGAATTAAATATCCCTTCGGCGCAACCTTTTTCTCGAGCGCGGCTGCGACCCTCAGAATCGTTTCCGCGGTTAAATTGGCGACCACGATCGAAAAGGTTCTTTTAATACCGCTCAGTTTGATCCCCGACAAGTGAACTCGTTTCGCCACCCCGTTGGCGCGCAGATTTTCGCGCGCCACCGCAAGCGCGCCGTCGTCGTTGTCGATCGCCCAAATGACTCTCCCCCCTAATCTCGCCAAAGCGATGGCCAAAATTCCCGAACCTGTTCCGACGTCGAGCGCCGTAAATTCACCGTCGCGAAGCCGCGCGGCAGCCAGTTCAAGTAATTCCATGCAGCCCCGGGTGGTTGCGTGCGTGCCGGTGCCGAAGGCCATGCCTGGCTCAATGGTGATGACCTGCCGGCGGCGGAAATTCGGCGGCTTGAGCCATGGCGGCGTTACCCAGAATAAGTTACCGACGCGCCGCGGTTTGATGAAACGCTTCCAGGAGTGTTGCCAGTTTTCTTCTTTGATGATTTTCCAGTCTAGACGCGGTTTACCTCTGAAAGAAGAAACCTGAGCGATCCCGCCCAGAAAATGCCGGATATCCGTTCGTAACGAGGCATCAGCACGAGAGTGAACAAAAAACGCATCCACACCGTTCCTCTTGAGGACCACTCCGGGAGAGCCGCGCTCGATCAAAAAGTTCGACAGCGCGTCAATGTGTGCGGCGCCGGTGCGAACGGAAAGCTGTAACCACGAAGCAGGCACAATTTTTTATGCCACAGCGATAGTGGCGTATCAAATGCCGATGGGTTTTGCGCCCAATGCATAACCACCCTTCTTGTCAAAGTTAGTGCTTCCAGATATTGAAAATGATTGGATCGAAAGGAGCCGCCCATGAAATTAGCTACGATCAAACCGAATGATCTTGCGATTGTGAAAAATGACAGGCTGATTCCCGTCGGTGAAACGCTGAGCCGAGACGGCGCCTTGCCGAAAGAACCGACGATGGTTGACCTTATCGCCAACTACGAAGCCATCAAGCGTCAACTGGAAACCATCGCTTCCGGAGGTACAGGCGCCGCGCTAGATGCGAAGTTACTCAAGCCACCGGTGGAAAACCCTTCCAAGATCTGGGCGGCGGCCGGCAACTATAAGCGCGGCAGCGCGGGACTGGGCGACGCCCGGGGCAGAGGGAGCGCCGGCAAAACCTCGCCGGATGAGCTCCTTGAAAATATTTTCTTGAAGCCGCCTTCCGCGATTGCCGGACCGGAGGACAAGATATTGATTCCGCAAAACGCCGATTCGATCTTTCCCGAGCTAGAGCTCTGTGTCGTCATCGGCAAAAAAGCACGCCGCCTTGGCAAAGAGCAGGCCTTTGACGCTATTTTCGGTTACACGATCATGATCGACGTGACTGCGCGTGGCTATGGCTTGAGCAAGAACTTGTCGGGT
>DASXSW010000167.1:0-14246 GCA_036505755.1 Binatia bacterium
CGCGCAAAAAATAACGCCGACCGCGCTCCTGAGAAAGTCGATCAACCTGATTGAAAAGCCGCGCTGTCAGAGAGTCAGTCACAAAGAATTGATTAACGTAGGGCAGTGAAAAAGTCTAATCGGCCGCAAAATCACGATAAAAAAATCCCTTTCTTGTGACCATCCGTTTTCCTTTCCGCCTCTCATTTGCGAAACGATTCTACCGGCTATGAGATTTAGCCAGAATCGACATTTTTTACGCTAGCGCAGCCCAAAGATTTTTCGAAAGTCCTCCGGGTCCATTTCGTCGCTGCTCACATGCAGAGGAATCAAGTCGAGTGTTTTGGGATCCAAGCGCTTGGCGGAGGGCGAAACGTCGCTGCGCGTCGGCGCCCGCCCCATGGAATTCAATAGGTCGCCCCCCTCTTTGGATAGTACCATATCCGCGAAAAGGGTTGCCGCGTTGGGATGGCTGGGGCGTGCGGCTACGGCGATTGAAATCGGCGCCGCGATCATCGGTTTAACGGATATCCAATCGACAGGCGCACCTCGCGCTCTCAAGCGTTCGACCAAATGCGCATAAGTGATCGCGATGGGAAATTCACCGGCTGCCAGCAGATTAGCGATCAAAACGTTGCCGTCGCGGAAAGCCGGCTTATTCAGATTCAACTTGCGCATGAAATCATTCGTCTTCTCACGTCCCCACGCGGTCATCATGCCAAAAAACCAATCGTAGGCGCGCGGCTCCAAAGCGATCTTGCCATCGTTCCACTTGGCATCGAGCAGATCCTCCCACCTAGCCGGACTTAGGCGACCCGTGTTGTAAGCAATGGTGTAATAGTTGTTGTAAAGATCCACCCAACGGTTTTGCTTGTCCTTGAACTTGTCCGGATAAAACGCCAGCTCGTTGGAAATAATACTTCCCAGTAGTCCTTTCGTTTGTAACAAGAGGAGATCGGCAACCTTTCCCGACACCACATCGAACAAAAGACGGTTGGATCGAGTTTCCGTCAAAATCCGATTCAAAAGCGGCGCACTGCCCGCGCGAAAGAACGTTGCATCGACGAACGGGTAACGACTTCGATACAATTCGATCAATTTAGTCGAGTCTTCCGGCTGCATCGCCGTGTAGAGGACGAGCCGGCCTTCCTTCTTCGCGCCGTCGAGAATCGAATCCGGGCTTGCCGCGAGCAGAAGGCCAGGGAAAAGCAGTGAAACCACCATGAATAGGGAAAGCAATGTCTTACCCTCGGTTGCGCGGCTGTTTCTGCTGATTTGAAATGATGCTTATTTCTGTGCCTCTGGTTTTAAATACGGCATCACTGAGGCCATGACCGCGAGCATGTTGATCAGCAGCGGCGACGGAATCACTCGCAGATATTTCACCGGCTCGTCTGAGGTCACGAAGTGCTGATGAAACGTCTCGGGCGGCACATACTGCGCATCTCCGGGACCCCATTCGTATTTTTGATCGCCAATGATGCTGTATCCTCTGCCTTGAATAAAATAAATGTAAGCCTCCCCATGGATGTGCCCATCGCTGGCCTGCGAGTGAGGCGGAATTTCCGATATGGCGATGTTGGCAAGCGTATTCTGAAAACCCATCCGGAAATCGATCAAGTTAGCTACCTTCACTCCTCCTTCAATCGTTTTCCATTGAAGCTCGTCCGCATGCATCATGATGCGCGACTTCTTCTTGCTCTCAATAATTTGTTTGTAAAGCTCAAGCGCTTCTGGCGCGCGCGCCGTAACCACCCGATCCTCGCTTGACTTGAACTCGCCCTTTGGCATGGGAATCCACATGATCATTCTCCTCCTTTTGTTGACTACTGTTTACAACCTAAGTCAGCCTCGATCTTCCTGCAGTGACTCCTCCATCCACGACAAAAACCCCGCCGGTAATTTGCCGCGCTCGATCTGAAGCGATAAAGAACGCCATCGCGGCGACATCCTCGGCCCGGGTTGTCCGGAATTTTTTCAAGCCACGGGACTTTGGTTTAAGAAAAATTTATTTACACGAATACGAAACAGTTCTACGCCCTGTAAGCCCAATTGGAGTGATGGGGTGTTGGAATGATGGAGTAATGACCGCCAGCCAATACTCCAACCAGGCGCGCCTTGAACCTCTGGAACGATTGGAACGTTTTAACGTTCCGCTAAAACCGACTTCACGAATCCGCTCTGATCCAGCTCCCGGACAATTCGACCATCGGCGAAATCTTCCGGCTTCGCGCCCTTTGCTTTGGGATTTGTCTGTTCTAATCCCCGCAGCAAGCTGGCGATCCCAGGCGGCGATGGATAAGGAGGAATCACAAAGTTGCTTTTGATGATCAAATCGTAACTTTCTTCCAGCAGCTCGCGGTCATCGGTGCGAAAAGTTTTCCCCATCGCTTTGAGCGCGAACGCCTTGTCCTTCTGCCCGCGCGCTGCGCCCTCGATGTACGCGCGCATGAAGCGCCTAACCGTGTCTTCGTTGCTCTTCAAGTAACGTCTCGTCGTTACCACGCCGTTGATGTGATACTCGGCGTCGAGCTTGGACATATCGAGCAATTCTTTCAGCTTCACTTTTTTCGCCTGCAGCGTGGCCGGCGGGCTCAACGCCGCCGCGTGAATTTTCCCGGTCACGATCGCTGTCACCGTCTCCGCCGGTCCGCCGGTCTGGACCATTGTGATGTCGCGCTCCGGATCGATGCCGTAAAACCGTAGCGCAAATCGCGATGCGAGATCGGACAGCGTGCCGAATCGCGTCGTGCCGAAAATCTTGCCCTTCAAATCCTCCATGCGGCCAATTTCCGGCCGGCTGTAGATCCAAAACAGGAACTTCTTGACGATGGTAGCAATGATGACCGTGTCTGCGCCGGAAAGATTCGCTTGGATGGACGCCGCGCCGCCAAGCTGGATAATCGGCAACTCTCCGGCCAACATCGCCTGCAGCGCCAGCGAACTGCCCGGAATGCTGATGGCTTCCACGCTGAGCCCATACTTCTCGTAGAAGTTGCCTTCCTTCGCCAGCCACATCGACATTTGGGTGGCCGACGTCGACCCGCCGCCAACGCGGATTTTGTCGAGCTTCTTATCCTGAGCCGTTGCCACCGCCGCAATGAGCGTGACAAAAACACCGAGGACAGCGATTGCGAGAGTTCTCTTTACTATGCTCTTTTTGCTTGTCACCGGTAACGCGAGCAAACAGCAGCAAGTTGCTGCGAAAAAGCGCTCCAAGATCGTCTCAGCTGATCTTCGTCAGATCCGCTTGGCTCACTTGCCGAAATGAAAAACGATAACCTTCGTAAACCGCTATGCCATAGAAGAGTAGATCCATCGGATTGAAAGTTGCTTGCATCAGACTAGCAACAATCTCAAGGTCTAGTCTTTCGAGGATATTCACGATTGGGATGTTCTGTTGGTTTGAGATTGTTCCGACGATCGTCAGCAAGTTGCCGGCGGCGCACCCGGCCAGCGACCAACCGGCGCCGACGATTCCGAAACTCTTGTCGATTCCTTTGCCGAATGATCTAACGGCGTAGCCTACCAGAAAACCAACGCCGACGGCCATCCAGCCAATCTGATAATTGGTCGTGACTGTGACTGCCGCCCAAATACAGGCCCCCAAAAGCGCGGCCACCCCTCCGGCCAGGGCGGCTAACACAAGATTCTGTTCCGACTTCAGTCTTTGCTGTGCGGCCTGAAGTATGAGCGGATCGATGGCATTTTCAACCGGAGATTGTTGTTGCTGTATTTGGTCTGACATCGAAGTCCTCTCTCTGATTGCTGCGTGCCTATGACGGATGACAAAATAGACCGGCGCGAGTGATTTCGCCATTTTGTAATACTTACACGGACGTGTAAACCAAAAAAGACAGCCGGGTAGTGGTTCGATTTGATTCCAACGATCGTCAATGTAGGGCAGACCACAGGGGGTCGCCCCTACAAATGTTTGCGAAACTCAACCACTACCGACAGCCGTCGGCCGGTCCGTTGAGCAGATCCGCGATCTTGCGGCAGGGCCAAAGCTTATCGGTCGGCGTTGAGAAAATCAGCGACCAGCGCGTTGAATCTGTCGGCGTGATCCCACTGCACCCAATGGGCACACTGGTCGAACAAATGAAACTCGGCGTTGGGAATCAGTTGGAACAGCAACAGACCGCGCTCCACGGAGACGCCCCGATCCTGGCTGCCCCACAAAAGCAGCGTCTTGGTTTTAAGATTGTGCAGCTCGTCGTGGATGGCCCGCGGCGGTTTGACGCCCCGTCTCAGTTGCTGCGCTTCGTAATTCTTGCCGATACTCATCTCATACCGCTCTCGAACCAATTTTTCGGTGACCAGCTCTTTGCGAAACAAAGTTCCTAGCGTTAGTGCGCGCATATTGTCCAGGCTGGGAACATACTCGCGCAATTCTTCGGAATGCCTCTGCCCAAGCTCTTGCGACTGGACCGATCCCTTCGGTGCCAGCGTGCCGCTGGTGGTCGTAACGAACTTGCCGGTTCTACGGTCTTCCAGCGCTAACCGTGCAGCAATATAACCGCCGACGGAGTTACCAATCACATGAAAGCGCTCGAGCTTCAAAGCGTTGATGAACGCCTTGGCGTGTGTCACTCGATACTCAATGGAGAGGTCCGCCGGATTATCCGTGCGGCCGAACCCCGGTTGGTCATAGGCGTAAACCGTGAACCCTGCGGCGGCGATTGGTTCGATGTTAAGCTGCCAATTGATTTGCGCTGAGGCGCCGGGCGCAGCGCCGTGGAATAAGACGACGGGAAAGCCGCTGCCGGCTTTGACATAAAATGTCTTGAGTCCGTCGGCTTCTATGTAGCTTTCCACGCTATTTCCCCGGCCGGGCTTCCGCGTAGCGCAGCACTTTCCCGCCCTTCGGCGCGCGCGTCGGACCGTACGGCGTATTCTTCTCGATATAAATACAAGCGCCAGCGGAGTAAGTAACGCCGCCAATCTCGATCTCGCCGTCGAGCACATAAAACATCTCGTGGAAGGGATGGCTATGGACCGGGATATCGGTGTCCGGTCCCCAGTGACGAATCATCATCTCAGGACCCGACCCTCCTTTACTCACATGCAGCCATTTTGTATATCCACGTCCGCTCTTCGCCATCTCGACATCTTTTTCATTCACCACGTGAATCGCCATAAACACCCCCGATAGATTTTATCCTACAGCCACACTCTTGCCGAGATTTCGTTCACTCTCCGGCACCCATTTTTCATAGGCGGGAATTACGATCGTCTTATTTTTGTCCGGATCTCGAACAACGCACTTCGGATCCTCGCCGCGCTTCACTTTGTCGATCTCACGTAGGTACATCTGGCGCAATTTGATGATTCCGTCGTCGATCGCCGGACCCAGGTGTTCGTTTTCGCGATCGGCGATCGGCGGCATACTGTCGACGACCATACCGTCCTCGATGAAATGAAGCGGCGGAATTTCATAACCTAAAACCGGATTGTCGGAATCCCGGTATTCTTTGTACGGCACGATGAATTCCTGTGGAGGACTCCAACGCCGGCTGAACGGATCGCCCTCGTATTTACCGGGATTGTTCGACGGCTTAAACCGGACGCGCATCAGCAATGTATGCGTATCGTCGATCGGCACGCTCCATCGGGCGGCCGAAACAGGCGTGCCCGCCTGGCCGCCGGTTAAGTACCTGCCGCCGCTGCCGCCGCAACTGATGCCCGGCATCAAGAGATGGTGCTCGCGATAGTTCAGCATTCCCGGCTCTTTGGTTTTCCGATAGGCTTTGTAGACCATGCCCCATTCGGTTTCGTGAAAGCCAAGCTCGGGCTCGGTGCTCATAATATCCGGCCATGCGCCGCCATGGGTAAAACTGGGATGAACCGGGTCCATGCCGTTCTCGACACATTGCAACCAATTGCAGTTTTGAAAACCCTGGATCGTGATGTAAATGTCGCCCTCGCCGACGAGAAAATTATAACGCGGCACCAGCGGCATCGGCTGCGGGCCAAAGTAGGCAAAGATCAATCCGCCTAATTCTTCGACGGGATAAGCCGGCAGCCGAATGTTTTCTTTTCTGAGTGGGCTATCGGCAGGCTCGCCGGGGATCTGCACAAGTTTGCCGCTCGTGTCATACAGCCAGCCGTGATAGCGGCAGCGCACGCCGGCGCGCTCGATATCGCCAAGGCACAAGTTGGCGCGCCGGTGCGCGCAGTAAGCGCCGATCACGCCGGGCTTGCCTGTCGCATCACGAAAGAGCACGAGATCTTCGCCGAACACACGAATAAATGTCGGCTTCATCTTCAAGTGCGCCGAGATGCCGACCGGCCACCAGTAACGGCGCAAAAACTCGCCCATCGGCGTGCCGCGTCCGGTCCGAGTCAAAATTTCATTTTCTTCTTTGCTGGTCTTGTACATAGTTGATCCTCAATTTCGATTTCACCACGAAGCGCACGAAGGACACGAAGGATTCGGAAATTGATATTTTAGAACCTCTTAACTTCGTGCTCTTCGTGACCTTCGTGGTGCAATGTTTGTTTCGATTTTGGTTGCGCCTTCGCCGCGCTAGCCTCTCCGTGGTCAATTCCCTTCTACTGCGCGAGAATTTTTTTCATGCGCTCGACAACGTCCGGTGGTTGTACCACGACCTTTTTCGCGATCGCTTCCAGCTCTTGTCCGTTCACCGGCTCGACTTCCCAGTTTCTCTTCTGCGCCTCCGCTTTGAACTCCGGATCATTGAGCGCTTTCAGCAAAGCTTCGCGAAGCATCGCCAGCCGGTCAGGCGGCATCCCCGGCGGCGCTATCAACGGTCGACCGATCGAATCAGGAGACATTAACACCACGGCCAACCGGCGCGTGACATCCGTCGCTTTCCGTTTGTCCAGGATTTCATTGACCGTCGGCACGTCAGGCAGTCGTGCATCTCGCTTGGGACTTCCGTGCACCAGCACGCGGGTGAACCCGCTCTTGTACCAACTTCGCGTGGGCTCGCTGCCGAAGTACCCTTCCAAACTACCGGCGCGACACTGCACCTCGCCTTTCTGCATGGCGAGGTCGATTTCTGCTGCGCCGGGATAGCCGGTAACGATACTGAATTTGACGCCGGCGACTTCTTCAATCAACCGGGGAAAGTAATGACCGACCGTACCGAGGGCCGTTGCCCCGCAGCGCGGCGTCTCCGGCGCGTTATGAATATCGTCCAGCGTTTTATAGGGAGTGTCCGCTCGACCATAGATAATCCGCACCGTCCTTTCGGGCGATCCGATCCAACTAAACTTCGCCCAGTCGAACTTCACTTCCTTCATGTCGGTCAGTTGGTTGAAATAAAGACCAGGGGTGACAAAACCGATCGTCAGTCCATCCGGCTTAGCTACGCCGTAGATATAATTCGCCGCCGTCAGCGAACCCGCGCCCGGCATGTTCTGCGAGATGATGTTCGGTTTGCCGGGAATATGCGGGCTCATGGCACGCGCCAGCGCCCGCGCCCAAAGATCGCTAATGCCGCCAGGCGAAAACCCGAGCACTAAGCGGATCGTCTTATCTTCGAAGAAGGAAGACTCAGCTGATACTCGCGAGCACAGTGCTAGGGAAAAAAACAGCGAGAAGAAAATTGCGCGCTTCACCGAATCCTCCGTGAAACTACGGCACACGCTAAACCGTGGATGAATGGGAAGCAAGCATCGGGCGAATGGCAGATTTTGACGGCACCTACCCTTTCAAATCCATCCGCGGATCCCACGAGCGCAGCATGCCCAATTCGTCGAGCACTTCTTTTAAATACTTAAAGTTGTAGTAATCGCTCACCGGTTTTTTGGGCAAGTTCCACTCCTTGGTGTAGAAATCCACCTTGCGTTGATAGGCTTCGAAATCGAGCACGGGTCCCCATTCCTTGTGCACCTCATCGTAGGCCAGGTTAGCTAGCTCGCGGTTGATGAAATGGTTGTGGCGCAGAATCGAGTCGAGCGTTTCTTCCTTGCTATACTTGGCGATCATCGTGCCACGCAGGAGCGCGCGCACCATGCTTTTAACGACGACTGGTTTTTCCGCGATCACCGCGGGCGATGTTGAAAAGCCCGCTTCCGGGATGGCGAAGAGATCACGGCACGACTGAAGCGCATGACCGCCCATCTGCACGGCGATGTTCCAATGCGGTGGATCGCAGCACACCGCATCGACTTCGCCTTTTTCAAACAATGCCAAACGGAAACGTTCCGTGTTAGGCGGCTTACCGCGGCTATCGATCCACGTAACATCCTTTTCCGGATCGACACCGAAGTAGCGCATTACCATCTTGGCGTCCATGCTCGATCCACCCTTGAGATCGCCGGCGATTTTTTTGCCTTTGAGATCTGGAACATCTTTGACGTAAGGCTTGGCAACGAATACATGAGCCGTGCGGTTAGCAATCGACACCACATTGACTTCACCGTCGATGTGGTCGCGATTCTCCAGAACCGAGCGAAACGGCGGCGAGCCGCCAGGCGATTGAAAAATGATCGCGCCGTCCTTACGCCATTGGTGGCGCGGGTGCTGGCTATCCGGAATACCTTGAACAGGCCGCAAATCGACATCCAAGCCTTCCTCTTTGAAAAATCCCTTGTCGTGCGCCACCCACATGGGCGCGAGATTAAGGGGCAGAGCCGGTCCGAATACAACGATTTTTTCGTTAGAAGTCATTCCTTTTCTCCTTCAATGGAACGGTACAATGGTCTGGCCAAATCTACTTCAATTTGCTATATAGCAGGCAATTAAGCGCTGTCAAGGAGATTTTGGCCTGACCAATGGTTCAATATAACAGTCTTGTCGACAGAATCGCCACCGATCTTCGAGAACAAATTGTTCAACATAAATTGAAGCCCGGGGAGCGATTGCCTTCGGAGCGGAGCCTCTGTGCCGCCTTTGGGGTCGGCCGAACGACGATCCGCGAGGCGTTAAAATCACTGGTCGTGCGCGGGCTTGTGACCAAGCAGGGACGCGGCGTCGTGGCTGCCGATCCGGAGCTGCTATTGCTTCCAGGCGCTGATCTGGCCGGCCTCGCGGCGCAGACTTCGATCAGACAGCTTTTCGAAGTGCGTAAGCTCATGGAAGTAAGAGTGGCGGGTTGGGCGGCAATGCGCGCAACCGCCGAGGATATCAACACGATGCGCCTGGCGATCCAAGCCGAGATTTCTCGTAACACCGCCGCGGGCAATCCCAATCGCATGTTTCACGATGCCCTGGCGAAGTCGGTACACAACCCAGCGCTAATGCAGGTCTATGAGTCGGGCAGAACGCTTTTTTTTCGCCTGCCATTTTTCTGGAAACTATTCGACGACGATGAAGTAAAAACCGTCCGGGCTTGGCGCCATGAATTGGCGCGCCGCTGGCATGAACAGATTCTCCAAGCGATCGAACAACACGACGCCGCCGAGGCCGAAGGCGCGATGTTTGAGCACCTGGATATTATGGAAAAAGATCTTCTCAACAGATTGCAGCGAGCCAACGGCGATCCCACCCATCACGATCCCTACTCTCATCCTTTATTGGCCGGTTATGACGCGGACAAAGAAATATCAGAAAGGAAGCGTTTGAAACGGTGACAGTTGCTCAGCACCGAAAAACATCTTTAAGAATTCGCGTCGCGCTTTTCGTATTGGTTTTTCTTGCGTCCGCATCTCACCTCTCAGCTGCCGACTCAAAGTCGCGTGAGTTGCTCAAGCTGCGCCTGGGACTCGGCTCCGCTCCGGTTCCAGCCTTACCCAATTCGGTACTTTGGCTCGCCAAGGACCTGGGCTTTTACCAGCGTGAAGGCCTCGACGTTGAACTGAACGAATTCAAAGGCACCCCGCTCGTGATTGCCGCCATGATCGCCGGTGACATCGACGTCGGCAACGTTTCGACTTCCGATGTGATCAGATTAGTAGCGAACAAGGGACAGTCGATGCGCGCGATCCACTCCCCTGACGCCCGGCTTTATTTCCTTATTGCGGGCCGGGACGAGATCAAATCCGTTGCCGGCCTTCAGGGAAAAACTTTCGCGGTATCGCGCATTGGCAGTGTCGATCACTCGCTCTCGACGGTCGCGCTAAAATCTTTAGGAGTAAACCCGACCAGTCTCACTTACGTTGCCATGGGAGTACCGTCCACTCGTGCCCAAGCGCTCACTGCCGCGCGCGTCGATGCCACGACGGTTTCAGTCGCCACCTGGATCACCGTTCAAAAGGAGCCCGGCATCAGGGTTCTTGTGGATCAGAACACTTTTTACGAAAACGCCGCCGTAGTTGAGAAAGTAAACGCCGTCACCACCAAGGTGATGGAAGAGAAGCCGGAGCATTTACGCAGGTTTACTGCAGCGATCCTAAAAGCCAGCCGTCACTTCATCGACAACCAGGACGCCTGGCTGGACGCGCTCGGTAAGCGGCGTCCCGATGTCGACCGCAAGGATTCGGCAAATCTATGGGCCGGCTTTAAAACCGCCTGGGCGGTAAACGGGCTGATGAATCTCGATGCCTACAAAAAAAGCGCGGACTTCTTTTACCAAACCGGCACGTTGGAAAAAGTCCCCAAAATAGAAGTCGGAGAATGGGCCGAAACGCGCTTCGTCGACGACGTGCTCAAGGAAATTGGCGTCTATGCGAAGTCCGATCCGCCCGGCCGCACGCTACGCTAAGTTGATTAGCCTAAGAGGAACCGCAGAAAGACAAGGGTCGTCAGTCAGTCCATCTCCACGCTTATCCCGTCAGTTTTGGTAGTGGTTCATTTTCAATCCACCATGAACTCTTAAAATCGAGAAAGATTCCTCGCTTTGCTCGGAATGACAACTACATGAGCCATGCGTCATCTCGACCAAAGTGAGAGATCTTTCCCAAACTGAACCACTACCTCAGTTTTAATTGCCTTGACAGCAGGTAATTGAAATGAAATCTTAGCGCCAGAGTCAGCGCTGAACTGCTTTCGATGCAGAGCGATTATCGCTGTAATCGATCCGACAAATCAGGAGGAAAACTATATGGCGATCGCACTTTCCCACGGTGGAGCGACAATTTACTCGTCTCCTACACCATCAAAAGAAGTTTTAGTTGGAACCCGCGAAGGCGTCGTTACGATTGCGCGTCAGACCTCCGACTCGGAGTGGCGTATCGCCAACCGAGCCATCACCGACAAACATATCAGCGCGATCATCAGGGAACCGGACAGTGGCTTTATGTTCGCCGGCGCGTTTCACGGTTCGGTGCATGCGAGCGCTGACGATGGCAAGACGTGGGGGGCGCGCGACAATGGACTTAGCCAAAGCAATGTCTATTCGTTGGCTGCGCAACGGGTGAACGGTCGCGTCCGTTTATTCGTCGGAACGGAACCGGCGCACCTGTTCGTCAGCGACGATCTCGGTCTCCACTGGACGGAACTGCCGTCTCTTCGCTCCGTGCCGAGCGTGCCGAAGTGGAATTTCCCTGCTCCGCCTCACATCGGGCATGTGAAGCATATCAATTTCGATCCCGAAAACCCGGCCACGATCTATGCGTCGATTGAGGTCGGCGGTCTGCTCCGCAGTACGGATGGCGGAGAACACTGGGAAGAGTTCCCGGGCCTGTATGAAGACGTTCACCGGCTGATGATTCATCCTTCCGATCCGAAATTTTTGTACGCCGTCACCGGTCGAGGACTCTACGTCGGTCCTAACTCGGGCACGCGCTGGGATCAATGGACTAAGAGAGAAGATGAAGTCGGCGGATACCCCGATGGGTTTGTGTTCCGTCCATCCGACCCGAAAATGATGTTCATGACCGCCGCGCACGACGCTCCCGGCACCTGGCGCACGACCCACTTCGCCGGCGCGCGCATCTCGCGCAGCACGGACGGCGGGCGCACGTGGCAGATCTTACGCAACGGTTTGCCTGACCGCTTGCAAGCGAGCATCGAGGCCTTTTGCCTCGAGGAAACGGGAGGGTCATGCTCAATCTTTGCGGCAACCACTTCAGGCGAAGTCTTCTCTAGCGAAGATCTCGGCGAGCACTGGAAGAAAATCATCAGTGGCTTGCCGCCGATCTCCAAGGCGGGCCATTATCGAAATCTCGTCGCGGCGTGATAATCCGCTCGACCCAGACGGAAGAATTGGATACCGACGAAAGTCAGACACTTCGTTGGTCTGGTCTCAGTAGGGTTAATGAACAGGTCGCTGTGTCCCCATCGTCATTACCGCGAAAGCGGACTCTGGTAGGGGCAGGTTTGAAACCTGCCCCTACGTCCGCATTCCGCCTTGCTTGATCTCGGGCGGCTCTGTGTTGTCGCCGCCGGCTTTTCGCCAACTTCGATCCAGTTCACTGGCGGTTGCAAGATGATTCGCCGCCGTGAATTGAAGGCACAAATACTTAGTGATACACGAAAAACCCATGTCCAAGTACCGCGTCACCGTCGATACCGGCGGAACTTTTTCTGATTTTGTCTTTTTCAACGAAGATAGCGGCGAGATTGCGATTACCAAAGTTCCGTCGACACCGAAGGAACCCTTTCAAGCCGTCTTGAACGGCATTAAAGAATTGCTCGATCACGGCGTCGCGGCCGCAGACGTATCATTTTTTTGTCACGGCACCACGGTTGGCACCAACGCGCTTTTGGAAGAAAAAGGCGCCAAGACCGGCCTCCTCGTCACCCAAGGATTTCGCGGTATTTACGAGGTCATGGAACAGACCCGTGGTTACGGTCCCGCCACTTACGATCTATTTTTCGAAAAACCAAGACTGCTCGCGCCGCCTTTTTATACCGAAGAGATTCCCGAACGGGTCGATTTTCGCGGCAACGTGTTGAAAGCGATCGACGTCGAAGCGTCACGCGAAGCGGTCAGGCGGCTCAAGAAGAAAGGCGTGCAGTCGGTGGCCGTCTGCTTTCTCTTTTCATTTCTCAATCCGGCCCATGAACTTACGATCAAAGAAATCTTTGCGCAGGAATTTCCCGAGGCGCGTCTGTCGCTTTCCTATGAAGTGCTGCCGCAAATCCGTGAGTTCTATCGACTGAGCACCACGGTTATCAATGCCTACATCCAACCGGTGATGGCAAGCTACTTGAGCCGCCTGGAAAGCCGCATGCGCGACATGGGCGTTGCCACGCCGAAGCTTTATATCATGCAATCCAACGGCGGCGTGTCGACCTTTAAAGGTTCGGCGGCGAAACCCGTGGCCACCGTGCTCTCCGGCCCCGCCGGCGGTGTCATTGCTTCGATGGGTACCTGCGAGCGCGTCGGCATCAACAACATCATCACCTTCGATATGGGCGGCACCAGCTGCGATGTCGCGCTAATTCATCAGGGCAATCCAGTTATAACTACTCAGGGCAAGATCAGCATGCGCCCCATCAGCCTGCCGATGCTCGACATTCACACCGTCAGCGCCGGCGGCGGCACCATCGCGCGCATCGACGCCGTCGGCGGACTGCAAGTCGGCCCGGACAGCGCCGGCGCCGACCCCGGTCCGGTTAGTTACGACCGCGGCGGAGAAAACATCACGATCACCGACGCTAATATTGTGACCGGTGTTTTGGATCCCGATCATTTTCTCGGCGGCAGGATGAAACTCAACAAGCACAAGGCAGAAACGCTACTCGAGGAAAGGATCGCCAAGCCGCTAAAACTCGCTCTGCTCGAAGCCGCTGACGGCGTGCTCAAAATCATCGACGTCAAAATGGAAGAAGCGATCAAGGCGGTGTCCTCGGCGCGTGGCTACGACATCCGTGACTTTACGTTAGTTGCTTTCGGCGGCGGCGGCCCGATGCACGCCGGGCGCATGGCGCGCGATTTGGGAATTCCGACCGTGCTCGTGCCGCTGACGCCGGGCGTGCATTCCGCCCTCGGCCTGCTCATGTCGGACGTGAAGCATGACTACGTGCGCTCCAAGCTGGTCGGTCTGGACGATCTCGATCTCGCTGAGATCAATCATCTGTTCAGTCAGTTGATCGAGCAGGCCAAGGCCGATCTCTATGACGAGGGCTTTCACGGCGACGAGATCAAGCTCGAGCCCTATCTCGATCTGCGCTACGCCGGCCAAGGCTACGAGCTCACGGTTCCCTGTTCGATGCCGCCGCTGACGAAGCAGGACTTGATCATCATGCGCGAGCGATTCGACACGTTGCATGAGCAGAACTCCGGTCACAAAGCGGAAACTGAGCCGGTCGAACTGGTAAGTCTCCGGCTGATATCGCTCGGACTCGTGCCGCAGGCAAAACTCTCACCGGGAAAGGTGACGGGTCGTAAAATCGACGAAGCAAAGACCGGTGAGCGCAAAGTATTCTTCGGCAAGGAGCACGGCACATTGGCCACACAGATTTACGCTCG
>DASXSW010000168.1:0-6775 GCA_036505755.1 Binatia bacterium
GCATCGTGGCCGCGCCTGTCGGCGCGATATGAAGTGACACGACGGTGCTTGCGGCGCTCATGGAGAGAATCACTGCTTTCTTGCGACCAAGGCGGCGATCTCCGGTGTCTGCATGCCTTCCTTGAGCAAACTGCATGTGCCCTTCTCGAGAATCTCTTTCGCCAAACGCTTTGTGCTGGTAATCGCGGCCTTCATGAAACCTGATCCGTAGCTCACGCGTGCTACGCCCAGATCTTGCAGCTCTCTAACGCTCGGCGACTGTGGCCCGGCAAGAATGCTGATGGGTGCTTTAACCTCTTTTGCCACTCGCCCGATCGTTTCGGATGAATGGAGGTTCAAGTAAAAAATGCAGTCGCCTCCCGCTTCGGCGTACGCGTTGCCGCGGACAATCGCTTCGGCGAGTGCTTTGTTAGGATCATCGGTGATGATGTGGAACGCATCGACACGCGCGTTTAGAAAAAACTCGCTTCCAAGCTCGCGCTTGGTCTCTATCACCGCTTTGATCTTGCGTAGTTGCTGCGCCAGCTCGACTAATCCGCCGCGGCCTTTGGCCGCGCCATCCTCGAGATTCATGCCGGCTACACCGCGCGCCACCAGCGCGCGCACGGTGTCTCTGACGCCAACTTCATCGCCATAGCCTCTTTCGCCGTCGGCATTAAAAGGTACGCTTACCGCTGCGGCGTAGTTACCGCTAACTTCGATAAACAGATCTCGGCTCATCACTTCGCCGTCAGGATAGCCTAGCGCCGCGGCAATGCCGCCGCTGGTGCCTTGAATTGCTTTGAAACCCATCTGTTCAAACAATCGCGCGCTTAAAACATCATAGGCTCCTGGCATGATCAGAATCTCCGGCGCACGGACCAATTCTTTGAGCTTGCGGCTTTTCTCGTTGGCCGCAGCGAGAATAGTGGCTTGGATTGGTTCCATTGGCTCTTCCCCCTGCCTTGGCTGAATCGATGCAGCGTATCGTAAAGCGCAAAGACACGGCGAAGCAAGAGGCAAGCAAAATTAAGCGGCCCAACACCCTGTGGCCATGCGGCGCCGCATGGCCGAGGAAGATAACGACGGGTGATCGCGTCGGTGAAAATTATTTCTCGACGATATCGCTCTTCAGGCTCGATAACAGCGTGGGAACTTCACTCCGCTCTTTCTCAACCATTTTGAATCTGTCCAGGGTTGCTGTCAGGTGCTTCACGGTGACTCTGAGCAGTCCCACTATCACAACCGCAGGAAACCAGCGTTCATAAGCGCCTGCCATGTAAGGCCGACTCCAAAAAGCACAATGAACGCCGACGATGTCAGCGGCAGCCAGTGCGTGGCTAGTTGGCCGTTGCCCTGAAACCTGACCATGAACTGTCGTGCGTAAACCATCAAGAGGCCAATGCTGATCAGAACCGCGGCGAGCCCTAGACTGAATGCGACGATCAGCAAGAGTCCAAAACCGACCCGCTGCATCGACAGTGCACTGAGCAGGACAACCAAGGCTGCCGGGCAGGGCACGATGCCGCCGCTGATGCCCAAAGCCAGTAGCTGGCGCCCTGACACTTTTTGAGTCGGCTCGTGATGGTCATGCGAATGGCCGCCATGACCATGGTGGTGATGACTGTGACCGTGATGGTGATGATCATGAACATCGCCGTGATGGTGATGCGCGGCTTGCCCAGCTTTTCCGACATAACGCTGCAGAAATAGCGCGGCACCCAAGCTAGTAATCATCAACCCCGACACCAGCGTCAACCAAGGATAAAGTCGTTCGGGTACGATATATTGTGAGGCGTAGAGCGTGACGCCTCCAAGCAAGTACACGGCCCCGGTGTGCGCCGCAGTGACGATCAATCCGAGGATCAACGCGTGCTTCATCGTGCCGCGCGAGCCGACCAAATAAGCGGCGACAAGTGTCTTACCGTGACCCGGCTCCAAGGCGTGAAACGCGCCCAGCACAGCCGCGACTAGAAAGGCGAGCCAGATCATGGGCCAATCAAGCCGCTTGGCCGCGATCAGTTCCATGAATGAATTTCTCGACATTGCTCGCTTATTGGGTTGAAGCGAATCGGACGATGTAGCGCTGCCGATGTCCAACGATTTACTTCCGGGTTTCGGTCCCTCGGCTGACGAGCTTATATCCGTCGGCGTGGTCACGCCCCGGGCTCCTGACGTATCCCGCGGGTTTGCAATGTTCAAATGGCCGCTGTCTGCGATCGATTGCCGGATCGCCAGCGGTGATCGCGCTGAAGCCACGTGAATTGGCCCGATTCCGCCGGATGCAAAAGTCAGCCGTGCCTCTCGCGCTTGCGGCGGGCTGTTCAACAGATCGGTGGGATAGTCCGATAGTTGTGCGCTTCGATCCTCAGTCGGAACTGAACTGTCGATTAATCGGGAGCCGGAGGCGGCGATGGCGATGATCTCCTTCCAGCCGGCGCGCCCGGGAAAATTTTCGTCGCGATAGAACAGTTGGTGCGGTTCACCCGCGGGGTCGCCGAGCTTGCCCTTATAAACCGCTCCTATTTTCATCGTCGGCAGCCCGCCCGCACCTTCAGGAAACAGGATCTCGCGCGACACGGCACGAAGCGCGATTCTTCGGCCGTTCACTTCGAGCGACAAACCATCACGCAACGCTTCCACCCTGTGCAGCAGATAACTTGTTGCGCTGGCATCGCCAGCCTGCGGCACCAGCCCGGTCTGCTGGATCTCTTGGAAAGTAGGAATCTCCGCCATATCGACGATATAGCGCAGCTCGATTTCGGTTTTGCCGATACGAATCGCTGAGTACTGGTTAATGCTAAAATTGCCGAGCGGATGGGCAACTGCATTGCCGGCCGCGATCAATGAAATCGTCAATATTCCCAAAATAAGTCGGCGCGAGCGCATTGGATTATCGCTCCTCGCTCTGCTGGTTCGCCGCGAGCGGCACGCCGGAGCTCTCGAGCTCTTTGAGTGTTCGAGCCGCATGATCGGCAAACAGCACATGAAAGTGCGGATTAGTTGCCAGCGCGCGACCGAGATAGTCTTTAGCTTTTTCCTTATCGCCGAGGTGATCAAAGATCATGCCGGCGTGATAAAAGAGCTTTGCATCCTTGGTGCCCAACCGGAGAGCTGTGTCGATCGCCGACCGGGCTTCATCGATCCTGCCGCTCTTATAGAGATTCCATGCGAGCACGTCATACGCGTAAATATCTCGGCGATAATCGAGCTCGCGCTCTGCCAGCGTTAAACCCTCAGCCAATTTGATATCGTGATCGGCATAGAAGTAGGCGAGCTCGCGATTGTACATCGCTTGGTTCAAAGCGCTCAGTTTGCCGATGTATTCGACCAGGTCGTATTGCTTTAGCGCGTCGTCCGATCTTCCCGCTCTTATATAGAGGTCTCCCAGCGCGCCGATGTATTCGGGCATGGGAATGATGCCAATCGCTTTTTGATAGAGCTCGATCGCTTCATCAAAACGCCGCTGCGCCGCGCGCACCTGCGCGAGACCCGCCAGCGCGCGATAATAATTTGGATAAGTCCGAAGAGATTCGCCAAACTGCGTCTCGGCCTCGAGTAAACTGCCCGCGCCGAAGTGATCGCTTCCCAGTTGCCATTGTGCCCAGGCAATGGTTTCCACGGGTTGCTTGGTCATCTTTCCGATCGCAATGGCGGTTCTCAGGTGCTCCTTGGAACCTGCGACGTCACCCCGCATGCTTTTCATACCCGCAAGGCGACTGTAGGAGTAGAGGCTTTTGTCCAAGCCGATCATCTTGCCATACGCAGTTTCGGCGTTGGCGTACTCACCCGTCTCCATCAGCGCGTCGCCGAGAATGCCATACGCGTTGGCGTCAGTCGGATCGAGTGCAATCGCTTGTTGAGCATGAACGGCAGCCGGCGCAAACTCATGTCTTGAGTAGAAAACATAGGCCAGATGGCGTAGCGCGCCGGCGTTCTTGGGCGTGAGCTCCAATGATTTCTTGAGCGCTGTTTCGGCGCGATTAAAATACCCAATATCGCCGGTTTCCCGAGCTTTGCGAATCATTGCATCGCCCAGTGCGTAAAGCGCGTGGGCATTTTGCTGATCTCGTTTCAACAGCTGCTCATAATAAGCGATTTGATTGTCTGTCCGCGTCGCTTGGGTCAAGGCTGGTTTGAGTTCAAAGAGAGCCAACGCGGTCAGTGCGATCATGATCAGGGATTGCGGCGTTTTCATGGTTCGGTCTCCTCTTGCAAGCGCCCGGAGGGAGAAATTCTCCCTCCGGTTTCACTTGCTGCTACGGCTCGACGCATGGCGCTCCGGTCGACTGGACACAGTCGATATGCCGACGGCCTCGGCCATCGTAAGGTGTCGGCAGATAAGGAAACTCCTTGGCGATGCCGTTCACCGTCACGTCGAGACGGTTGCCCGGAATAGCGCCGTAGCCCGGACCATCGTTGACGCCCGCACCAGGCGCGCCGCCGAGGAAGTTCACGCCGTCGCCTGCCAGCCCGGCGATATAGTTGGCCCCTCCGACCACGCGAAGTGCGATATCGGTAACATCGTCATTCGGGCGACGACCGTTGGGAAAGCCGGCTGCATCTCCGGCCAAGCCGCCAAGCCGTTTTTGACTTTCCGGCTGGGTGGTCGGCGCTTTCAAATTCAAGCGCAACAATTCGGCGCACGGATTGCCGCAGTTGTTACCCGAAAGAGATTGGCCGGGGTATTTGAGAAAGACACTCATCAAGTCGGTCCTAGGCGTGGTTGTTACCGGCACGCCGAAGATCAACTCCAGCGCGACAGCGATCGAGGGGTTTTTGTAAAACTCTTGGAACTGCGCCTCGTCTTCAGGCTCCTGAGAATTCCACCGATCCTTGAACGGTGTATCGATAATCAATTCGTTCACCAAAGGATTAGCCAAGCGCGAAACTTGCACCCACGGTCCCTGGGTTTTCGCCGTTCCATCGTCGCCCAGAACTTTGACTTTCTGTCGCGCGGTCGAGGCGTACATACCGATGACCGGCGTGCCGGTTTCCTCCGCGGATTTACCATCCAGGGTAATCCGCGAGATCGGCACTTCGATGACGATACTATTCACGTTTATACCGCTGAAACGATTGACGCCGAAGGGATCTTTTGTATCGTCGGCATCCTCAGCAGCGCTCAATAGCGGTGGGAACCGACGCAGATTCGCTGTGTCAAACACCGCGCCAAGATCGATGTAAAAAGTTTCGGCGCGCTCCCCGGCGAAGACTTTGACCCCTGTCGAAGCATCCGTGTAAATGCCCTGCGACGCGAGATCTTCATAGTTCTTGAAGGTTGCCGGTCCGGCATTGGTGGGTACGGCGACAAGCCTCTGGCCTTTGAACAGTTCGGTGCGCTTTTTGCCACGCACCTCGGTGACCGTGTAGGTTTGCCGCCGAGTCAAGCCTTCAGACCCCGAACCATCGAGCTTGGTAATCCCTTGGAGCTGGGCGACCGGAATTTTCGGATTACCGACATAGGCCAGCGGAAATTCTAATTGTCCCAATGCCGGCCGGTTTTCCGTCTTGAATCTGAACTCGTAGACAATATCTTCGGCCTTGCCGTCCTGATTATTATCAATGTTGACGGCGTAAAGGACTCCGTCATCGAAGTTGAAATAGTTCGGGCCATCGGCGGGATCTTGACCGGGGATCACGTTCATAATGAAGACTACCTTGCTTGGGTCCTGCCAGCTTCGAAAGGCATAAGTATCGGTGTTATCCGCTGCCGGATCGAGCGCGATCAGCGGCGCCTCTCGATGGCTTGCCGCTTTAGCCACCGGTGACATGCTCGTGAGTGCCATGAGCACGCCCAACAGTATCGCCATCCCTCGATGGATTGGATGCTTCTTGATCGATCTCATTTTCGATTCTCCTTCTTTTCAAATTGTTGATTAGAATGTTCGACCTTCTGTGCTGCTTTACGGCCACGGCTAAGAATTGGATTTGATTTTGAGAACGGTCGTTGAAAAAAAATAATTTCTTTGGTGCGGTAAATCCGAACGACCTGGCTGGGGCGTAAGTAATCAGGATAGGGTTTGTGCTAGAAGATTGGCGGGGCTAGAATGCCGCCGTTTATCGATGTCGACTATCCATTGACGAGCGAGGGAAACACCCCCTGAGCGCCGATTCTCAAAATTCACCTGTCTATCTAATTCGCCAAACTGCGAATCAAGATCGCGAGGCATTCAGCCAGCTCTACGACCGTTTCTCTTCCCTGGTTTACACCTTGGCGATGCGCATGCTCAGGATGTCCTCCGATGCAGAGGATCTTCTTCAGGAAGTTTTCGTACAGGTTTGGCACCAAGCCCATCGATATAGCGAAGAGCGCGGCAGCCCGGAAGCATGGATTGTCAATATCGCGCGCAGCCGGGCAATCGATAAGCTCCGTTCCATACGTAGGATGGAAAGGAGCTTTGTCTTAACGGATGATCCGGCCAAGGCGGAGTCCAGCGATAACGTGGAATCCAGCGCGGCGGAATCCGAAACCAAGCTTACGATGAATAGTGCTTTGGCCAATTTGCCGGAGGCACAGCGAAAGGTCTTGGAACTGGCGTACTTTGACGGACTGAGCCAAAGCGAAATTGCGAATCGGTTGAAAGAGCCGTTAGGAACGGTGAAAACCAGAATGCGCTCGGGCATTCAGCGTCTAAGGGACTTGTTGGAAACGAAGGTAAGGTAATGGCCACGGCGGAACACGAATATTGGCGCGAGCAGGGCGAAATCTACGCTCTCGGCGCGCTCGACGGCCAAGAGCTAAAGGATTTCGAAGCTCATCTCGCCGCGGGCTGCCCGGTCTGCGACGCCTATC
>DASXSW010000169.1:0-5127 GCA_036505755.1 Binatia bacterium
GCCGATTTTTCGCAACGGCAAAATGGTTGCATTGTTCGCCAACACTTGCCACAGCGCCGATATCGGCGGCCGAATCCTCTCCGCCGAGGCGCGCGAGGTTTTCGAAGAAGGGCTGCGCATCCCGATCATGAAGCTCTTCGATCGTGGCGAGCCCAACCAAACTCTCATGCAGATCGTTCGGATCAACGTGCGCCAACCCGACGAAGTGATCGGCGATTTTTATGCGCAGACGGCGTGCAACGACGCCGGCGGGCGAGCACTCTTGGAAATGATGGACGAATTCGGCCTCGAAAGCATTGATCCCATTGCCGATGAAATAGTTCATCGCTCGGAGGAAGCTGTGCGCGCCGAGATTCGCAAGCTGCCGGATGGTGAATGGTCCAACGAGACGTGGAGTGATGGCTTCGAAGCCCCCATCGTCGTGCGCTGCACGGTCAAGGTGTCGGGCGACGAAATTTTCATCGACTTCACCGGTTCGTCACCGCAGAGCACGCGCGGTATCAATGTGGTGTTTAATTACACCCACGCTTATGCCAGTTTCGCGATCAAAGCGGCGATTTGTCCGGATGTGCCGCACAACGAAGGCAGCTTTCGGCCTGTGCACGTGAGCGCACCGGCGGGAAGTATTCTCAATGCTCTGGATCCGGCGCCCGTGGCAAGCCGCCAAGTGATCGGCCATTTTATCCCGAGCGCGATTTTCGCGGCATTGTCGGGTGCGTTGCCGGGCCGCTTGATGGCGCCCGGCGCGGATCCGATTTGGCTGAGCGTTTGGCGCGGCCAAAGTCCGCCGTTCACATTGACTGTTTTTCAAGTCGGCGGCACGGGCGCGCGCCCGACGAAAGACGGCTTGAACGCCGTTGGTTTTCCCAGCGGCGTGGCCGGTGTGCCGGCGGAAGTAATTGAAAGTCTATCGCCCGTAGTCATGAAGCGACGTCAACTGCGTCCCGACTCGGGTGGTGCGGGGACTTGGCGCGGTGGCTTGGGGCAATTGACCGAATTTACTCGCCGTGGCGCCGGTAAGTGGAGCGTGAGCTCCATCGCCGATCGTACACACTACCCCGCGCCCGGATTGCTCGGCGGGCAAGCGGGCGCGACCGGCGCAGTGAGCCTGGGTAACGGCACGCAGCTTCACGCGAAAGCATTGATGGATCTCAATTCGGACGACGTGGTGCACGTCGATTTGCCCGGTGGCGGCGGTTACGGCGATCCGATGAAACGCGACGTTGAAAAGGTACTCTGGGACGTGATCGAAGGCTACATCACGTCAGAAGAGGCAGAGAAAAAATATGGCGTCGTGGTAAACTACAAAGGCAAAGCCGATGACTTGGTCAAGCTACCGGAAAATTGGGCGATCGATCAAAAGAAAACCGCGGAGCTGCGAAACGGCCGATGAGCGAATTACCCGAGTGGCGGTATCGCAGGGGAAAGATCTCTCTCTTCGTTCGAGATGACAGAAAACGGAATGTCGATTATCTGGACTTTCATTCCGAGCGACAGGCTTTGTGAAAACTCTATCGGAGCCCTTCGACGGCGCTCAGGGCGAACGGCTAATGCTTAATTTCGACCGAAGCGATTCGCTTCGTGGTGAGCCAGCCTGTCCTGAGCGAAGTCGAAGGAAACCATGAACGGAGTTTTCACACAGTCTGGCAAGCGAGGAATCTTTTTAGAATATGAGATCTGCAATCCGAGATTCTGACCAAAGCGAAGACATGGAACTTCAAGGCAGAGTCGCGTTAGTCACCGGCGGCGCGGGCGGTATCGGCGGCGCGGTCGTGCGAAGCCTTGCCAAGGCCGGCATCAGCGGCGTCGCGATCAACTATCGCAAGTCGAGCAAAGAAGCTGAAGATCTCGCGCGTGAGATCGAGCAGGCAGGAGTACGCGCGCTGGCAGTTCAAGCAAACGTGCAAAACGACGAGCAGGTGCGCGCGATGGTCGCCAAAACTAGCGATCACTTCGGCCGCCTCGATATTTTGGTCAACAACGCCGGCGTGACCCATTGGGTGAAGCTTGCCGATCTCGATGCGCTGACGGACGCAATCTGGGATGAGATCTTGGACGTCAACGTCAAAGGCGCGTTTCGTTGTGCCCGCGCGGCGGCGAAGCTTCTGGAAGCAAGCCAAGGCATGATCGTCAACGTCGCGTCCATTTCTGGGGTGTTGGCGCCTTCGACCATGTCGTCCCTCGCTTACGGCACGGCGAAAGCGGCAGTGATTCATATGACTCGCGGCTTGGCCGTTGCGATGGCGCCCAAGATTCGCGTCAACTGCGTTGCGCCGGCATTTACCGACACGCCATGGATGAGCGAACACTATGGAGCGGATTATCAACAAGTTATCGCGCAGGCGTCGGCAGGCTATCCGCTGCAGCGTATCGCCACGGCTGATGAAGTCGCGGGGGCGATACTCGCACTCATCACGGGCGGCGACTTTGTCACGGGACAGACGTTGATCGTGGACGGTGGGTTGAGTCTAAGTTGAGTCATCTAGCGATCCTAATGAGTTAAACCCTCGCCCATTGGGAGAGGGAGGGGTGAGGGCCAACGCAAGCGAACTGACCCTCACCTCATTCCTCTCCCAGAGGGAGAGGAGGAAAACCAACTAATGGACCGGATTAGACTCATTTCTGAACTTTACGCCAGCCGTCTAGTCGCTGTCATACGCTCCAAGAGTGCCGAAGATGCCTTGGCTCTTGCACATGCAGCAGCCGACGGCGGCATCAAGTTTATCGAAATCACCTTCACTGTGCCCGGCGCGATGGATGTAATCAAAGAACTGGCGGCGCGAAAAAATCTTCACGCCGGTGCCGGAACGGTACTCGCACCGCAGCAAGCCGAGCGGGCGATCGGTGTAGGGGCCGAATTCGTTGTATCGCCCTCTTTGGAGCTGAACCTGATCGGCGTTTGCCACACCGCCAACATCGCTTGCTTTCCCGGTGCCGCTACGCCGACCGAGATCATTGCCGCATCGCGGGCTCACGCGGATCTCGTGAAAATTTTCCCGGCGGACCTGGTCGGAGGACCGTATTTCATTCGCCAGATGCAAGGCCCGTTTCCGGACGTCCGCTTCATGGTATCGGGCGGTGTGAGCTTAAAGAACGTCAGTGAGTACGTTCAGGCCGGCGTCGCGGGCATTTGCCTGGGCAGCGCTTACCTCGGCAACTTGCTTGCGAAAAATGGCAAGAAACGGTTCGTCATCGAAATGCAGCGATTCGTGAAGTCGGTCGCCAAAGCTCAGGCAAAGAAATCAACATCGAAAAAGAGCGCGATATGAAAAACCTTCAGCTGACGCTTGCGTGCGAAGACTATGACCGGACTCGTCCGATTAAAGACGGCATCGTCAAACCGGAGGGCATCGAGATCAATTACTTAGTGATGGCCGTCGAAGAAATCTTCTGGCGCATGATGAAGTACGAGGAATTCGATGTGTCGGAGCTGTCGATGGGCGCGTTTTTGACGGCCGCGGCACACGGTCGCCGGCCCTTTGTCGCGATACCGGTATTCCCGTCACGAACGTTTCGTCATCGCTGCATCTTTGTCAATACTGCGTCCGGCATTCAGCGCGTCGAGGATCTCCGCGGCAAACGCATGGGCGTGCCCGAATATTCCATGACGGCGGCGGTGTGGCTGCGCGGATTGTTTCAACATGAATACGGTATCCAGCCCACCGAGATCCACTGGGTGCAGGCGGGTGAAGAACATCCGGGACGAAAAGATCGCGTACACTTCGAAATGCCGCCGGGCGTTCGGCTGGAGAGCCGGCCAGACACCACGCTGAATATAATGATCGAGAGCGGTGAGGTCGACGCCATGATGTCACCGCGCATGCCGACGTGTTTTCTGCAGGGCTCACCGCGAGTGAAACGACTGTTTGCGAATTATCGCCAGACTGAAATGGAATATTTCAAGAAGACCCGGCTGTTTCCGATCATGCACGTGATCGTGATCAAGCGGTCGATCTATGAAAAAGATCCGTGGGTTGCTCAGACGCTCTACAAAGCATTCTGTGAAGCCAAGGAAATCTGCATGCGGGAACTTTACGATACAAATATCCTACGCGTGAGCTTGCCTTGGACTTCCGCCGAATACGAAGACACGCGCGATCTGATGACCGGGGACTACTGGCCGTATGGCCTCGAGCCGAACCGGGAAAATTTGGAGACGCTGCACGGCTATTTGTACGAGCAGGGCTTGATCAAGCAGAGGTTGAATCTTGACGAGCTGTTTGCACGAGAAACGGTGGAAGCATTTAAAATTTAGCATTACTTCACCACGAAGCACCCCTCCTTGATCCTCCCCTGCACGCGGGGGAGGAAAGAGGTGGGGGCATTCTCTTACCTGTAGTCCCGCATTCCCCATGGCGTGAAGACGATGATTTGCGTCGGCGGCGGCAGCGCCGTCTTACTGAAGCTCATGATATGGGTGTTGAGATATTTGTTAGGATAGCCTTTGACGAACATGTCCAAGAGGTAAGTGCTTTCCCGGTAGTGCATTGGAATGGCGATTTTTGGTTTCAGTTGCTGCAGAACCTCCCGCGCGGTGTCCGGCGGCATGGTAAATGTACCGCCGATCGGAATCATCGCGATATCCACCTTGCCGAAGGCTTTGATCTGTTCTTCGGTGAGCTTGTGGCTTAAATCACCCAGGTGAGCAACACAGATGGTACCGAGGTCGAAGACAAATGCCGCGCCCTTAAGAGCGTTGCCGAATTGCTGCTGGTAGACAGGGACGGTGTAGACCAGAATATCGCGCACCGTCGTGCTGATCTTGTTCCATTCCGCGCCGTAGTTGCCGAGTCCTCGCAGGATGATTGGTTTGCCCTTCGCCAGTTCCACGTAATTGTGATTGGGATGTTCTCTGCCGACGGTGACAGCGTGAGGCGCGACTTCGGGTGTTGGGTAAAAGCCGGGCGCGACCGGGTCGGTGATAATTTTTGTGCCCTTCGATGAGGTAATCTGGAAAAAGTTGTGGCCAAAGAACTCAATTGTGACGTCGGGCTCGGCGGCGTACGCCGATCGAATCCAGCCACTCGCGACATCGAGATCCCGGCACGAGGAATACGCAGTTTGCGGCGAGAGCACAAACAGGAACAGCGAAACTGCGAGCATTCGTCTCATCGAATTTCTCTACGG
>DASXSW010000170.1:0-3895 GCA_036505755.1 Binatia bacterium
AGTAGCCATCAAAGTCTCCTCCGTTGCGACTTGTTCGCGGCCTCAAGGTTTCTCAAACGCCAGCACGAAGCGATCGTCTTTGTTGCGTTCTTTGTTGACGTTGAAGTCGCGCGTGTCCTCGGGCTTGCGCAGCATGTTTCCCTCTTTGGCGAGCTTGAAACCCGCGTCACTGACTTCTTTGATGACTTGCGACTTGTCGATGCGATGCAGCGTCTTATTCGCTTCATTACCCGAACCGTCCTTCGCCGAGTGATCGACCACGGCGTAGACTCCGCCGCGTTTGAGCGAAGCGAGAATCCGTTTGTTCATCGGTGCGCGCACCTCTGGCGCCACGTCATGGTAGTTGAGATGAATAATGACAAAATCGAGCGAAGCGTCCTGCGGCAGCGCGAGCTTGTCGAACGGCCCGTCAGCGACTCTGACGTTGGCAAACTTCGCCGACTTCCAGCGCTGATTGATTTCGTCGCGGGAATTTGGATTCACCGTGTACACGACTCCCTGGGGTCCGACGACCTTGGACAGGATCGCCGTGTAGTAACCCCGAGCCGCCCAAAGATCTGCGACTTTGTCACCACTTTTAACACCGTAGAAGGCCAGCACCTCGTCGGGCTTGCGTGCCGCGTCGAGCTCGCGCTCGTTGGCCGGTCGGTCCGGGTCGCTGACAACTGACTTATAATCCGGCGTTGACATAGAACACGCCGACAGGACCGACATCGACAAGGCCATAATTAACGATCGCAACTTTCTTAAAGACCTTTGATTCATGGTTCTTCCTCCGTTCTGTCGGATGGTGGCTCAACTTTAGTAATTGCGGGGAGAATTGCAAGCTTGAAACGATACGAATCTAATCCGCGACGGGCTGTTTGCGATCTGCGGGCATCGCAAAATTCTTATGGGCGGCCATGTTCCATCGCATGTTCAACATCGTACTTCAGTAGATTCCAAATCTTATCCATGCAATTGGCAAAATCGGGGTCCTTCATGCTTTTGAAATTCCGCGGCCGCGGCACATCGACCGTAACGACGCTCTTGATGAGCCCCGGACGCGAGCTCATCACCGCGATGCGGTCGCAAAGCATGACCGCTTCGTCGAGGTTGTGCGTGACGAGAATGACGGTTTTCTTGTCGCGCTCCCAGATGCGCAGCAACTCCTCACGCATGAGCATCCGGGTTTGCGCGTCCAAGCTGGCGAAAGGCTCGTCCATTAAAATAACTTCCGGATCGTTGGCCAGGGCGCGCGCAATGGCAACTTTTTGTTTCATTCCTCCTGAGAGCTCGTGCGGCTGGGCGCCGGCGAAATCGAGCAAGCGCACCACTTCAAGAAAAAAATGGCTGATGCGCTTGTAAACCGACGGCTGCTCGTGGCGAAACTCGGCCCCCAGCGGCACGTTTTCCTCGACATTGCGCCACGGCATCAGCGCCGATTCTTGAAAGACCATCGACACCATCGCCTTGCCGCGCTGCTCACCGACGAACTGCACCGAACCGGTGCTGGGCGTTTCCAATCCGGCAATGATATGTAGCAACGTCGTCTTGCCGCAGCCTGTCGGTCCGATGATGCCAAAGAACTCCTGGTCGCGCACCTCCAAATTTATCCCGCCCAAGGCGCGGAGCGTCCCCTGGCCGGAAACAAATTCTTTGGTCACGCCGTGAACAACAACTTTCATCTTACGGATTTCGGAGATTTAACCGCAAAGAACGCAAGGTACGCATAGCTAGGAAAATTCAAATTCACTGTCGTTCACCGCTCGCACCTTTGTGACCCCATGCCCTCTTTGGTTAGTTCCGTTTCCGACCTTTGCGTCCTTTGCGGTTAATCTTTTTCTTCCCTTCGTGGCCTTCGTGTGCTTCGTGGTTAGAAAGAAACCGCCCTACCGCCCGCCGAAGATCTCGTGAAATATTTTGGCGTAGCGCTCGATATTTTCGAGGACTTCCGGCGACGCGAAGGCCGGCTTGACGCCCTCAATCAGGCGCGACTGCTCGGGCGGCATGTCGATTCGGTCGGGAATGCGGTTCATACCGCGGATCAACTCCTGGCCGCGCTTCGATAAAACGAAATCGACAAACAAGCGCGCCGCGTTTGGATGCGGCGCCTTTATGGCGATGCCGGTGGGATGAATGTTGGCAAAGACGGGATTCAAATAAACCCAATCGACCGGCGCGCCGGAAGGCTTCAAAACTTCAAAGGTTTGCGAGTAGGCGGTCAACGCGCCTTTGAATTCCCCTGCCGCCACCAGTTGCGCTAGCAATGTTCGACCGGCGCGCAGTTGAGCTTGCTTGGCCAACTCGCGCATGTACGCCAAGCCCTTTTCATCACCCATCGCTTTCACCATTGTGCCGAACCACTCATACGGCCGGCTTTCCATGCCGATCTGTCCCTTCCATTCCGGTTTCAAAAGGTCGCTGTAAGATTTCGGCACGCTGGTCGCAGGCACGGCACGCGTGTTGTAACCTAAGGCCGCATAATTCGTGTAAGCCGAAGTCCAAGTAGCTTGCGGGTCTTTGTAGCCGTCGCGGTAAAACTTACGCTCCGGCGAATCGTACGGAGCAAACAATCCGCGCTTTTTCAAATTGTGTCCGTAGAAACTCGACGTCATCACGATGTCCCAAAGATGCTGTCCGGCGCGGCTTTCAGTTACGATTTTTTCCACCATGACCGAGTCCGTGGCGCGATAATAGGTGGCATCGATTTTCGGATAAAGTTGTTTGAAGCCGTCGACCAGCGTCTTGGAGTCGGCGGCATTAAAAGTCGCGTAGAACATCAGCTTGCCTTCGGCCTCGGCCTTCGCTCTCACATCCTGCGCTTCAATTGGAAACGCACCGATCGATAACCCAAGGCTCGCTACGAGAAGCAACCCAACCGCGATCCGAAATCTTCCCATCACTCCATTACTCCAGCACTCCAGTCTTTACGGCATTTCCGCCAACAGTCTACCGTAACCGGTGACCGGCTCGTTCAGATGAAGTATTTTCTTGGTCGCCCACACTTGCGCGGGGATACTGGACAAGACGGTGGTCTTCAAATCCTTTTCCAACATCTCGATCACCGGAAGGTTATGCCAGCCCGCGCCGAGCATGTAGATGCCATCCGCCGGGCCATGTTCGAGAAATGTTTTCTTAGCGAAATTATAGATCGCCTCGGGCGCAAGTTTGCCGGCGTCCTTAAACGGCACGTCGATGCCTTTCATCGCTTTCACATCAAAGCCGTCGTCTTGGAGAAACTTCGCGAAGCGCGCGTTCATATCGTCTTGAAAGTAAGTGATGCCTACGAGTTTCTTCATGCCCAAAGCGCGAAACGCATCGACTTGAGCGATCGTCGCCACGGTGACGGGAATTTTGTATTTCTTCGTCAGCGAATCGGCGATCGCGCGATCCGCGCCATGCCCGCGCACCATCGTCGGCGGCGCGCCCATGATCATCACCACGTCCGCGCCCAATTCCGCCAAACGCGCGACCTTTTTTTCCGCCACCGTCAAAGCCTCTTGCAGCTCCTGTTCATTCCCGGCGCGAATGCCAGCATGAGCCGGAATAAAGCCGACTCCCTCCGGCATCAGCTTGATAAAACTCTCCATCGACCCTGGGCGATAGGTAGGCTTTACTAAACCGACGATTCCCCGCGCGCCGTAGTACATATTCTCTCCGCTCGCTCACTTATTAAACGCTCGAATATCCTACTCGTATCGTCTTATCAAGCGGTGAAGCCGGTGACCGTAAATTAGTGATTCAGTGAGTTAGCGAATACAGTAGTGTTTGAACAGATTGAAGATCCCGAACGTCGGCGGATGGCGTTTGGCTATGCAGCTACGACTATTCGAAAATTGAACGCGATAAAGTCCAGACTCAGGCCAGACCCCAGAGCACAGGAGTCCTCCGAGTCGTTTATGCCTAACTTAGC
>DASXSW010000171.1:0-8386 GCA_036505755.1 Binatia bacterium
TTTTACCAAACCGACGTTACTGCCGACGATCGTCGTCACATGCTGTCCGGCTTGCAGCCAGTTGCCATCGAACACGGGAACGCTGGAGTTAGTGGCTGTGAGAACGATGTCGACTCCGCGCACAGCTTCTTCCGCTGATGAAGCTGGAATAATGTTGAGATTGGTCACCGGACCCATCTCGTCGACAAATTTCTTCCGATTCTCCGGATTGCGGCTGTAAACTTTTGCACTTCTGAGCTGACGCACTTGCATGAGCGCGAGCAGATGGTTTTTTGCCTGGCCGGCTGCGCCGAAGATTCCGACGCTAGTGGCGTCCGGCCGCGCCAGCAAGTCCGTGCCCACCACGCTGGTCGCCGCCGTGCGCAGGCCGGTGACCGCGATGTTGCTCGGCAACTCGGCGCAGGTGATCTCGCCGACGATAATGCCTTTGAGCTCGCCTTCGGCCGAGTCATAAAGCACGATTACCGGATGATTAAGGCGCGAGTAGACTTGTTCTTCGGCCATCGGTTTGACCCACTCGCAGTGGGTCATGAGACCGGTGGTCTTTGCCGCCGGTACCCCGCCTTGATGAACGCTAACGCGGACGCCGGTCGGAATGTGAATGCGCCGGCGTGGCGCGTTGAGATGGGGATTTTCACCCCACTCGCGAAATCCCAGGCGGACTGCTTCCACGGCTTCCGCCATGGTCACAATACCGCGAATCTCATCTGGGCAAACGAGTAATGGTTGCATTGCAATCTTCCTAGAATGACGAGACTTTAGCGTTAATTTGAGTAGCTCGACAATAGATGAAGCGGAGCGATGAACTCAATGGGAGTGTTGGAGTTACTGGAATTTTGGGTCGGGTGAACCCATCATTCCCTCACTCCAATACTCCAACACTCCGTTTTTTTAGATCGTCGGCGCCACTTGCGGTCGGGCGATTAAGTCTTCGCCCCACCGTTTGAGATTGGGATACTTATCGTCGATCACTATGCCATAGCGCTCGCGCCGGGTATAAAGCGGAATAAACGTAATGTCCGCCAGCGAGTAATCGCCGACGATGTATTTCCGACCGGCCATTTCTTTGTCCAGAGTCTGGAGATGTTGTTTCATCCGTTCATTGGCCTTGTCCGGTTCTCTGTTATGCGCAAGATCGGAAGCGGCTGGATGGACCCGGCTATTCATGAAGTCGATCCAGATGCGCGCTTTCGACCGAAGCAGGGGGTTGCTGGGCATCAGGCGAACCTCTGGAAATCTTTCCTCGAGGTATTCGTTGATGATGGCCGACTCATAAATTACTCCGCCGTCGTCCACCAGCACCGGCACTTTGCCATAAGGATTTCGCGCCAGCAGATCCTCGGGTTTGTTCTTGAGATCGACCTCGATCAGCTCATAGGGAAGTTTCTTTTCCGCTAGGACAATCCTTGTCCTGTGCGCGTAAGGTCAGCCATGGCTGGAGTAGAGCTTCATAAAGGTGCCCTCCCTGTTTTGTGCTTAATTAACATCCTCAAATGGTTTAGGCAATGTTGCTCCTAGATTCCAATCGTTCCAGCGGTTCCAGTCGTTCCAATCCTTCAATGATTTGGGGCAGTGGCTGACGATTCCTATTGGAACTATTGGAACACCGCCTTTGGCCTAATATCTTCGTACATCCATTCGATCCTGCAACGCGTCTCCGACAAGATTCAGCGCAAGAACCGTGACCATGAGCGCCAATCCGGGATAGGTGGTCAGATGAGGCGCGACCAACAGAAATTGTCTGCCATCGTTCAGCATCGATCCCCACGATGGCGTCGGCGGCTCGACGCCCAGGCCGAGAAAGCTCAGGCTGCCCTCAGCGACGATCGCTGCTGCCAAGCCGAATGTCGCTTGAATCAACAGAGGTGGCAGCAGATTGGGAAGCAAATGGCGTAAAATAATTCTTTTCGGCTGGGATCCCAGGGCGCGCGCGGCTTGGACAAATTCACGTTCTCGCAGGGAAAGAATCTCGCCGCGCACAAGACGCGCATAGCTGGTCCAGCCGATTAAACAAAGCGCCAGTATGACGTGGTCGAGCCCGGGTCCGAGAACAGCGGTGAAGGCGATGGCCAGAAGGATACCGGGAAAGGCCATTAAGATATCGACTAGCCGCATCACCGACTGATCGACCCAACCGCCGAAGAAGCCTGCCAAAGATCCGATCACAAAGCCGATCGTGAGCGAAAGCGCAACCGTCGAGATGCCGACAACGAGTGATATCCGGCCGCCATAAATCGTTCGGCTCAAGATGTCACGACCGAGTTTGTCGGTGCCGAGCGGGTGTGCGCCCGAATAGGTGATCAAATCTTGAGCAAGATTTTGGCGCATCGGATCGTGCGGGGCGAGAAGCGGTGCGAGCAGCGCGGATGTCGCTAATACTAAAAGGATCATTACGCCGACAGGGAGCCAGAGCTTATTTGCCATAAGCCACGCGCGGATCGACAAGTTTGTACAGGAGGTCTGTAAAAAAATTCACCAGCACGTACGAGATCGCGATCACCAGAACGCAACCCTGGACGAGCGGGTAGTCGCGCGTCTGGATCGCCTGTACGGTCAAGCGGCCGATACCAGGCCAGCTGAAAATAGTTTCCGTAATCAGCGAGCCGGCAAGCAGGCTGCCGAACTGCAGGCTCATGATCGTAAGGGTCGAAACCAGCGCATTGCGCAGAGTGTGTTTTAACCAGACACGCCGCTCGCTCAATCCCTTGGCTCGGGCGGTTTGTACATAATCTTCGTGCATCACCTGAAGCAAACTCGCGCGCAGGATTCGAATGAGAATCGCGGCCATTCCCAAGGCGAGCGTGACTGCGGGAAGCAACAAATGGCTCAGACCGCCGCGCCCGGAAACCGGCGCCCAGCCCAGTTGGAGCGAAAAAACAATCATCAACAGCGGGCCTAGCCAAAAGTTCGGCATGGACAAGCCGAGCAAAGAAACGAGTAGCGCGAGCCGGTCGACCCAACTGTTACGTCGCACCGCCGCGAGCACGGCTAGGGGAAATGAAATCAAGATAGCTGCGATCATGGCTGACAAAGCCAGTTGCAACGTCGCGGGCAAGCGCGCGCGGATGATCTCGGCGACACTGGCTTGTTCATAAAGCGAGCGACCGAGATCTCCCGCTGCAAGCTTGATCAAGAAAGAGCCGTATTGAGCCGATAAAGGTTGGTCAAAGCCCAGGTTGCGACGCAATTCTTCCTTGTCGGCCGCAGTGGCGGTCTCGCCAAGCATGACCTCAACCGGGTCGCCGGGAATTAAATGAATCAGTACGAATACCAGTGTGAGCGCACCGAACAACGTCGGCACGAGCAGCAGTAGACGTTGGTGTAAGTAACGCGTCACGTGTTCAGCGCTGGCGAAACGACACTTCTTTCAGTGAGATCAGATCGCCGTCGGGATAAGGCCTGAAACTTTGGATCGACGCTTTCTTGACAATGACATTTTTCCACCACCAGAGCGGCACATAGGGAAGATCTTCGGCGAGGATCTCTTGCACCCGTCGGTAGATGAGCTTGCGGGTCGCGATGTCAGTTGTCATTCGTCCTTGTTCTAACAGGCGATCAATTTGGGGATTGCTGTAGCGGCCGCGGTTATCGCCGTTGGGCGGCGCGCTAGCGGAATGAAAGATTTGAAAAAAGATGTCAGGATCCATGACGCCGACCCAGGCAAGTGAGTAAAGATGGAAGTTGCCTCTCTTCACGTCGCTAAAAAAAGTTCCCCATTCGTAGCTGCGGATTTCCAGTTCTATGCCCACTTGCTGTAACTGTTCTTTCAATGCTTCGGCAATTCTTCGGCGTAGGTCGATATTCGTCGTCTTGAACGACAGCCGAAAGCGCGGCAATGGCCCGTCGCCATCAGGGTCGTTGAAACCGGCTTCGTCGAGCAACTGCTTGGCGCGCGCCGGGTCGTGGGACCAGCGTTGAGCGCTTGCGGCGTAGGCCCAGTTTAGTGGTGACAGCAGACTGTTTGCGGCGGTCGCAGTGTCTTTGAGTAAATGGCGGATCATGCGATCACGGTCAATCGCATGCGCCAGTGCTTGGCGAACCTTGGCATGCTTTAAGATCGGGTGGGTGAGGTTGATGCCGATATATTGAAATGTCGTGCCTTGATAGGCGTCGATGTCGGCGCCAGTGCTTCTTCTCAGCCAAGGCAGGACATCGGGTTCGAGATCATTTTGCATGAAATCGATGCTGCCTTTCTTGAACTCGAGCACGCGCACGATCGCATCCGGCACGTTCTTAAACACGAGTCCCGGCAGTGAGGACTTGCCCTCCCAGTAGTCCGAATTGGCCTTGAGAGTGACTTTTTCGCCGGACTCCACCGCTTGCAACATGAATGGCCCGGAGCCGAGCGGTGGTTGCGTGCTTGTGGCGGCGATCGCTGAATTCGCGGGAACGATGCCCAGGGTAAATTGCTCGACGAAGGGCGCGTGGGGCGCGGTTAAGCGGAAGCGCAGTTGAAATGTCCCGGTCTGCTCCAGCGATTGCAGAGATCTTAAGAGTCCCCGCTTGGGCGAGCGATTGTTTGGATCGAGGATCGATTCGTAAGTGAATTTCACGTCGGCGGCTGTGAGCAGCTGTCCGTTGTGAAATTTGATGCCTTTGCGGATATCGAAAAGGTACGTTCGATCATCGAGCATGCGCCAGTCCTCGGCCAGCTCTCGTCGCAACTGTGATCTTTCGTCGGCTCGCAGCAATGAATTGTAAATCAAGTTGCCGACACGCACCGAGTTGGCGTCGGTCGCATACCGCGGATCCACTTGGAGCGGATAACTTTCAATGCCGACGACCAAATAGCCCGGCGGCCGATCGGTCGACGACGAGCGACAGCCCGCAAAAAGCAGGATGGGAACGATAAGAACCTGAGCAAGAAAAGAATGGGAGCGGCCCGGCAAGCCCGATCTCCATAAGAATTTTTGACTGACGATAGCGCGTTTGCTATGATCGGTCAATTTTTAAGACGTCAATGAGACTCCCCATTCACAGCCCGGCGCATTCGCTGATCACGGGTCTCGCATTGTTCGTTACGCTCGCGTATGGCGTATCTGCTTTCGCTCAGAAGCCGCCGTTTCTCGTGCTTCCCGGACTTGAAAGTAGTGTGGATTTTTGGAAGCAAATTTTTACTCGTTATGGTTTCGCTGACGTGGTGTTGTTCGATCCGATCGATCCTAGCACGGTCTATCGTGTTTTGCGGGTGCCGGAGAACGAGCAAGGGCGCGCGACAGTCGACCGGGAGCGTGCGCGTGTTGTCGCCGATTATGATCTGATCGATGACGAAACCCGCATCCGAAGTCAACGCGGCGCCAAGGAGCATTTTGCCGAGGGGCTGAGAGTCTCCGGGCGTTACATGGCGCAGATGCAAAAGATATTTCGCGACGAGGGCCTGCCTGTGGAGCTAGCTTATCTGCCCTTGGTCGAGTCGTCGTTCAATATCCGCGCTCGCTCGGGGGTGGGTGCCGTGGGCATGTGGCAGTTTATGCCGGAAACGGGGAAGAAGTTCATGCGCGTCGACGCTGCCGTGGACGAACGGCGGGATCCGATGGCATCGACCCGGGCGGCGGCGCGCCTGCTCAAAGAGAACTATCGTATTCTAGGCAATTGGCCATTGGCTATCACGGCCTACAATCATGGGACGGACGGCATTTTTCGAGGCATCAAGGACGTTGAATCCGACAATCTGGTGGACCTCATTCAGCGTTATCAGTCGCCGACGTTTGGTTTTGCCTCGAAGAATTTCTATGCCGAATTTCTCGCGGTGGTCGATATCGTGACCAACAGCGATCTCTATTTTCCGTTCTTGCGGACGCATCGACCGGTGGCACTGCGCGAACTTGAGATTACCAAGCGAGCGCCGCTTCTCGCCGTGTTGAAACCTGCAGCGATTTCGCAGAACGACTTTTTTGAATGGAATCCGGCCCTCGATCCGACGGCGAAGTTCATACCGCTGGGCTATCGCGTGAAACTCCCACCCGATAAAGTCGATGATTTTCTCTCAGCCCACCGGCGCGCTCTCGCAGCGCCGTCCACAAAGAAAATTGCCGCAACATCGAAGCTGCGCAATTCGCAATCGGCTCTGGAAGCTAAAAAAGCGGGGACGGTGGTAACCAAACCAGCAATACGCCCAGCCGTCAACCCGAAGGTCGCGCGCAAGCCGAATCTCACTTCGACGAAGCCTACTCCCGCAATCCGTTCGTAACTCAGTTTTGGCCGCGCCGTAATCGCTTCGCGAGCGAATTGTGATTGGACACCGCAGCCTGGCTAGCCAACAAAGGTTCACTTATCGGTCCGTAATGGGTCTATCGCCAGCTTGAAGGCGGTCAGGGTTGGCTTATAATGACTTTGCCCTATGGACGCTGTGTTATTTACTTTGACCGCCGGAGCTTATTTGATCGCCGCCGGCAGTTTTTTTGTATATCTATTTCGCGGCGATGCAACGTCGCGTTTGCCCACAGCCGTTTTGCTTTGCGGCTTTGTCCTTCACACCTCGGCGCTTACGAGCCGCTTTTTTCAGCAAGGCTTCGCCGCCGTGGCAGTGATGGGTGAGGCGTTGCTGTTTCACAGCTGGCTGATGGTCGGCATCTATTTGCTGATGCAGCTCAAGTATCGTCTCACGGTGCTGGGTGGTATCGTTTCGCCATTGGCGTTTCTGATGACGCTGGCGGCGTTTGCGGTCGGTACCGGCAGCGGCGAGATTCCTTCCGGTTTCAGCACCTTCTGGCTGCCTCTGCATGTGACCTTGGCCTTCCTGGGCAACGCCGTGTTCGCTCTCGCATTCGGCGTGAGCCTGATTTATCTGCTGCAAGAACGCCGCCTTAAGCATAAAAGAATGACGGCGCTCATGAAACGCTTCCCGTCGTTGGAGTCATTGGATAGGCTCAATTACACGCTCCTCGTATGGGGTTTTCCTTTCATGACGTTGGGGATACTCACCGGAAGCCTGTGGGCGGGCATCCACTGGGGCCACTATTGGTCGTGGGACCCGCGGCAAATTTCTTCGGGCATCGCCTGGTTGCTCTACGGCGCCCTGTTGCATGGTCGCATCACGGCCGGTCTACGAGGTAAAAAGGCGGCGCTCCTTACGATGTTCGGTTTCTGTGTGGTTCTCGGTTACTTTCTCTGGGGCGACACAATTTTCCCCAGCCGGCATGGAGGCCGGTTTGAATAAGCATGCAGAACGAGATCGTCATCGTCGGTCTGAACCACCGCAGCGCGCCCATCGAGGTGCGTGAGAGCGTCGCCTTTGAAAATTCCTACGTGCGCGCAGCCCTGGGGCGTCTGCATGACTATCCCTCGATCCATGAAGGTGTGATTCTCTCCACTTGTAATCGGGTTGAAGTCGTCGCAGCGGCTTCGGATAGTCACTCGGCATTTAGCGACATCACGGAATTTCTCGCCGCACAGAGGGCGCACCGAAATTCCTTGCCTCTGGACGACCATGTCTACACTTATCGCGGTGCCGAGGCCGTGCGCCATCTGTTTCGGGTGGCCGCTAGCCTCGACTCGATGGTTGTCGGCGAGCCGCAAATTCTCGGTCAGTTAAAAGAATACTACGACACGGCCCAGCAGGCGGGCACGGTGGGCACGATTTTGCACCGGCTGTTCCATCGTTCGTTCTCGGTCGCTAAACGAGTGCGCACGGAAACAGGAATCGGCAGCGGCGCGGTATCAGTGAGCTCGGTGGCGGTGGATTTGGCGAAGCGGATTTTTGATCGGTTTGACGACAAGACGGTCATGTTGATCGGTGCGGGCAAGATCGGCGATCTAATGGCGCGCCATCTTTTAAGTCAGGGCATTCGAAGCCTGATGGTGACCAACCGCACGTTCGAGCGAGCTGTGTTGTTAGCTGAAAGGATCCAGGGAAGCCCGATACGTTTCGACGATTTTCCCCGCTACCTCAAAATGGCTGATCTCGTCATCGGTTGCACTGGAGCGGCGGAAGTGCTGGTTGAAGCTGGAACCGTCGAAAAGGTCCTACGCGAACGAAAACAAAAAGCGATGTTCTTCATCGATATTGGCGACCGGCGTAATTTTGACCCGAAGATCAACGATCTCGACAACGTCTATCTTTATAATATCGATGATCTAAAGGGCGTCGCCGACGACAATCTTCAGGAGCGTGCCAACGAAGCCGAGAAGGCTGAAGAGATCGTGCGCAATGAGGTCGAGAGCTTTGTTCGTTGGATGGGGTCGTTGGAGCAAGTACCCACCATTATGGCATTGCGCCAACGCTTCGAAGAGATCCGCCGGAAAGAAATCGACAAATCTTTAGGAGGGAGCTTGAAGGATTTATCCGAGCTACAGCGCGCCGCGTTGGAGGACATGACGGCCGCCATGATAAACAAGTTGCTCCATACTCCGATCTCCCAGTTAAAGCGGAACAGCCAAGACGACG
>DASXSW010000172.1:0-2518 GCA_036505755.1 Binatia bacterium
TTGGCCAATTTGGGGTTTACCGTGATCAGCGGCATGGCGCGCGGCATCGACGGCACCGCGCATGACACAGTGCTCCAATCGGGCGGCCGGACGATTGCGGTTTTGGGTTCCGGCATCGACCGTGCTTATCCGCCGGAGCATGGTAATCTTTATCGCCGCATCAGCGAAAACGGCGCAGTGATCTCTGAGCTGCCCATCGGCACCCGGCCAATGGCGTTTCATTTTCCCGCGCGCAATCGTCTGATCAGTGGTTTGTCGTTGGGTGTCGTGGTTGTCGAGGCGACGGAAAAAAGCGGGTCTTTGATAACCGCCGCTATGGCCGTGGAACAGGGCCGAGAAGTTTTCGCCGATCCCGGCGAAGCGGGCGCGAGCCGTAGCCGTGGCGCACACCGATTGATTCGTCAGGGCGCCAAGCTTGTCGAGACCGTCGACGATATTATCGAAGAAATCGCGCCGCAGCTTTTGCATCGCTCCGGTCGCGCTGTTGCGGCAGCGCCGCCAACGTTGCCGCCAAGCGCCAGCGAGACCACGCGGAAGATCTTCGCGTTGTTGCAAGAGAATACCTTACAAGTGGATCAGGTGATTGAAAGAAGCGCTGTCCCGGCTGCGCAGGTCCTAGAGATTCTCTTAGATTTGGAATTGCAGGGATTCATTCGACAGTCGCCTGGCAAGATATATATAGCGGAACGGTAGAATTTAGGCATTAACATTTGCAACCGTTAGAATCGAGCTTAGAGTCATGGCAGCAAAGAATCTAGTTATCGTCGAGTCCCCAGCCAAGGCCAGGACCTTGGAAAAGTATTTGGGACGGGACTTTCAAGTCAAAGCGTCTGTCGGCCATGTCGTCGATTTGCCGAAAAGCAAGCTCGGCGTCGACGTCAAAAAAGATTTTGCCCCGGACTTTCACGTTATTCAGGCGAAGAAGAAAGTGATCGACGAGCTCAAAAAGGCGGCGAAGGGGAAAGAAAACATCTACTTGGCTTCCGATCCGGATCGCGAAGGCGAAGCGATCGCTTGGCATATCGCCGATCAGGTCGCCAAGAATCACAAGCGCGTGCACCGCGTGCTGATTAACGAGATCACCAAAAAGGCCGTTCAGGACGCGATCGCCAAACCGCACGAGCTTGACCGCAACAAATTCGATGCACAGATCGCGCGCCGGGTGTTGGACCGCCTGGTCGGTTACCAGCTCAGTCCGCTGCTCTGGAAAAAGGTCCGGCGCGGGCTGAGCGCCGGGCGCGTGCAGTCGGTCGCCGTGAGACTCGTCTGTGAGCGGGAGCGGGAAATCCGCGCCTTCGAGTCCGTCGAGTACTGGTCGCTGACGGCGCTTTTGGAAGGCCGTCTGCCGCCATCCTTCAAAGCGCGTCTAGCGCAATGGCAGGGTCAAAAGGTCGACAACAAAAAATTTCGTCTGGAAAATGAAGCGCATGTCCAGCAGATCATCGCATCGCTGGACGGCGCATCCTGGGAGATCGGCGACGTCGAAAAGAAGGAGCGGCGCCGCTACCCGACACCGCCATTTGTCACCAGCAAATTGCAGCAAGAAGCAGCGCGTAAGCTGGGCTTTCAGCCCAGACGCACGATGCAGCTGGCGCAGCAGCTGTACGAAGGCGTCGAACTGGGAAGCGAGGGATCCGTCGGGTTGATCACGTATATGCGCACCGATTCCACCCGCGTTTCCGCCGACGCATTAGCCGGCGTGCGTCAGCACATTCAAGCGCAATACGGCAAGAACTACGTGCCCGGCAAGCCCAACAGCTTTCGCTCGAAAAAGGGCACGCAGGATGCCCACGAGGCGATTAGGCCGACCTCGTTGGAATACACGCCGGAGCGGGTGCGGCGCTTTTTGCGGCGCGACATGTTCCAACTCTACTCGCTGATCTGGGATCGTTTCGTAGCCAGCCAGATGGTGCCAGCGGTTTACGATCAAACCATCTTCGAGATTCCCGTCAAAGAAGCGTTGTTCCGCGCCACCGGTCAACAAATCAAATTCGACGGTTTCATGAAAGTTTATATCGAGGGGCGCGATGAGCGCGCCGCACAAGCCAACGGCGAAGATGTAAATGGCGAGACTGCCGAAGATCTGGATGGGGTGTTACCCGATCTGCGCAAAGGCGATGCGTTGAAGCTACTTTCCATGGACCCGCGTCAGCATTTCACCCAGCCGCCGCCGCGCTACACGCAAGCATCGTTGATTAAGGAACTTGATGAGAAAGGTATCGGACGCCCGTCGACCTATGCCGCGATCATTTCCAATATTCTCGACCGCGAGTACGTGCTGCAGACCGAAGGCCGCTCGCTGGCGCCGACGGACCTGGGTTTTCTCGTCACCGATCTTTTGGTGGGGAGTTTTCCGGATATTCTCAACGTCGAGTTTACCGCGGGGATGGAAGACGAGCTGGACAAGATCGAGGACGGAAAAGAGAAATGGACCAAGGCGATGAAGCGCTTTTACACGCCCTTCTCGCGCGATCTCAAGAAGGCGGAAAAAGAGATGCGCGACGTCAAGCGCCAGGAA
>DASXSW010000173.1:0-2514 GCA_036505755.1 Binatia bacterium
GTGCACAGAGTGTGGATCGAGAAAAACGATGTCGCCCTTTTCGTATTCCCCAGTCTCATCGGCGATTTTACCCTTGAGCACGAGGTAAAATTCACCGCCGACATGCTCATGCTTTACGAACGCATCGGATGATGCATTGGCGGCGATCCGGTAAAGCACCAGCTCGCGCTGCTCCTCACGAGCGAGCCGAGACATTTCAAGCCCGTTGCCAAAATCGCGCCACTGCAGCCGATCGAGCGCCGTCTCGTCCAACTCAAAGCGCAAAAAATCGTTCAGCGACCGCCGCAAAACCGCCTCCCCATTATGATCCACGGGGTTTCATTATCACGACTATGTGGCGAACAAAAGCACGCGAAGATACGATCAAATACTATGAAACCGCACTTTCCAGACTGACGTCTTGCGCTTGAATCTTTTAAGCGCGGCACTCAAGGTCATTATCGGAATGATTCGTGACTGTCCTGAGATGATGCCGGATACTGTAAAATCTCTAACAGGCTGTCGATAATCGTCGAAGGCCTTACGTACCGAAGTACTGACTACCCGGATTACGTAGCTCACGTCAACAGATGACAACCGACTTAAGAAAACTCCCGCTCTAGAAATGAAACAGCCCGCCGGGACTTAACGCAGACCGGCGGGCTGTGGTAAATTAAGACTTTGAGCGGAAATTATGCCGCTGCTTCCTGTTTTTCCGTCTGCTGTCGGCGAGCCCTACGCCGTCTTCTTCCCCCACCCGCGGCGGTTTCTTTGACTTTCTCGAACGCTACGAGCTCGATTACGGACATCTGCGCGGCGTCGCCGCGGCGAATGCCGATCTTGACGATCCGCGTGTAGCCGCCGGGTCGGTCCTTGAAGCGCGGCCCGATGGTATCAAAGAGTTTCCGCACCACGGCTTTGTCCTGAACAATGCTAAGAACTTGCCGCCGTGCGTGCAAGGTCCCCTGCTTGCCAAGTGTAATTACGCGGTCGACCCAGCGGCGCAGTTCCTTGGCCTTGGGATCCGTCGTTCGAATCTTTTCTTCGCGTAGCAAGGCCGTGATGAGATTACGCATCAATGCCCAGCGATGGCTGGAGTTACGGCTCAGTTGTCTTCCCGACTTAAGATGGCGCATGGTTCAGACCTACTCGTTCTCTTTGTCGCGTTTCCGCGCCTCGATCTCTTCCCGAGAAGGAAAGTGGTCGATCTTCATGCCGAGCTCGAGCCCCATTTCCTTGAGAATTTCCTTAATTTCATTCAAAGATTTATGGCCGAAATTCTTGGTCCGGAGCATCTCTTGTTCGGACTTTTGCACTAGTTCACCGATATACTTGATATCGGCATTTTGCAGGCAGTTCTGCGATCTGACGGAGAACTCAAGCTCATCGACGCTGCGAAACAAGTTGTCGTTCAACGGAATCGGTGGGCCGTCGTCGCGCTTTTCCGGGCGCGGTTCCTCTTGGAAATTGACGAACATACTGACCTGATCCTGGAGAATTTTGGCCGCGTAGGCCATCGCGTCATCCGGCTTCACGCTGCCGTCCGTATGCACCTCGAAGACCAGACGGTCGTAATCGGTTCGCTGCCCGACCCGAGCGTTAGCGACGGTGAAATTCACCTTCTGCACGGGCGAAAAAACCGCATCGATAAAAATCGTATCGACGGGCGCTCCCTCCTCTTTGTTTCTCTCTGCAGGAACATAACCGCGGCCGAGCTTGACCAGCATTTCCATTTCAAGTTTGGCGTCGCGCGAAAGCGTGGCAATCTTTTGCTCCGGATTCAAGATCTCGACGGCGGGCGGCGCGATAATATCTTTGGCGAGAACCGTTGCCGGACCCTTGATGTCAATCTTGAGCGATTGTTGTTCGGTTTCATTGAGCCGCAGGCGCACTTCTTTTAAATTCAAAATGATATCGGCGACATCTTCGGTCACGCCGGGAACGGTGGAAAACTCGTGCAGGATACCTTTGATGCGCACGGCGACAATGGACGCGCCCATGAGCGAAGACAGCAAAATGCGCCGCAGTGAATTACCGACGGTTTGGCCAAAGCCGCGCTCGAAAGGCTCCGCGTAAAACTTGCCGTAAGTCGAGGTTAGAGTTTTTTCTTCCACCTCCAATTGTTTGGGTTTGATCAATTCCGTCCAATGCTGGTACATTGTCGACATAGCGTCTCCCAAGTTCGAACTTACTTCGAATATAATTCTACGATCAATTTCTCGTTGATCGGCATCGTGATATCGTTGCGCGAGGGCAAGACCTTGATGCGCCCGCTGTAGGTTTCCCGGTCGACTTCCGCCCACTCGGGGACACCGCGTCGCTGGGCGCCGTCCATGGCGGATAACACCCGCCCCATTTGTCGGCTAGGCTCTTTAACCGAGACGACGTCGCCCGCGCGGATGGTGTAAGAAGGAATATTCACCTTTTTGCCATTGACGTGGATATGGCCATGCCGTACCAACGATCTCGCTTCGGCGCGCGAACTGGCAAAGCCGAGGCGATAGGCAACGCTGTCGAGCCGGCGCTCGAGCAGGA
>DASXSW010000174.1:0-19404 GCA_036505755.1 Binatia bacterium
GCACGCAAGAGATCGTTCATCCTACGCATGTCGGTGTTTTCGATGCTCAATGTCAAATCCAAGTCGGGCCCCTTCGATTCGGGGCGAAATGTCGCCTGTATCTGCGTCGGGCCACTCCCCATGAACCTGCCTGTTACGCGCGCGCGCGCCGGTCCTTCTTTGAAATCATTACTCAAGTTCTCGAGTTGCAGCTTGGTGCTATCGAGAAATACGTTATAGGCTGGGTTTGCGGCCTGATTGATGTAACCAATCCGGCCGTCGGCCGTGAAGCGTTCGACTTTCACTTCAAGTGTCGGCTCATTGGCAGCTTGCCTGGCGACTTTTCCAGCTTCCTTCGTCACCTTCTCGGTCGGCGCCGTTTTGGTCTCCTGATGGAGGTAATCGGCGTCGATGCCGGTAAGACTCAGATTGCTGATCAGAAGCTTCTGAAGGCCCGGAGCGTACTCGATCGAAGCCCGCGTCGAAAGCGACCCCTGCCTTACGGAGAGTTTGTATCTTTCCGCGATCGGCTTGAAATAATCCAAGGTGATCTGGTCCAGCTCAAGATCACCCTTGAGAGCGATATGAGGTTTGGCGAGAAAATCAGCATCGCCCTTGAACTTTGCACTGCCCTTATCAAAGACCACTCCCTCTAGTTCAACCGGCGACGGATAGACGCCTTTTCCGGACTTAACATTGCGGATGTTTTCCGCGGTAAAATTGAGCTTGGTGAGGTGGAGCGGTTTGTATGGACCTTTATCGACATACGTCAGGTCGCCATTGCGAATAGCGAACCTGTCGATCTTGAGCGGATAAGCCGCTTCCAACGCGTCCTGCCAACCTTTGTCCTTGATCGGCGTTGGGTCCTTGGCTTCCTGGACGAATTGCCGAAGGTCAAAATGGACTTTGGGGTCGGCGATTTGAAAATCGCCGACCAGTCGTCCAAAGAGGAGCGCTTTCCAGTGAACGCTAGCATGCAGACTGGGTATGTAGGCGATGGGTGGATCCGGGTGAGGCGTTTGATAAATCCACAATTCCTCCAGATCAAGGGAAAGCCCAATCGGGTGAAAATCAAGTTTTTGGAGGCGGACCGTGTAACCCTTGAGCCGAGCATTCATATCCCTCTCGACCTTGCGCCGCAGGGGCTCGTCAATGAGATAAGCGAGGGTAAAGATAATGATCAGTAAGACGGCGAGGATTCCGCCGACCCAAATAAGTAACCGCCGCCTCATATCGATTGAGTACTTCGAAAATGGCTCATTCAAGAACCTTGGTAGCAAAAGTTTTGCGTGCATCCAGCGCTTTGCCGTCTCTTGCCCTGAGACGTGTTACGCGCAAGAGATGTGCCGGGAGACAGCAAGAATTTTCTTTTCTGGAGTCATGTATTCCAACCATTGTGTCGGTTTTAAGCTGACAGGAGGGTTCTTTTTTTGTGTCAATTTTGCGACAGTGAGAGTCGTGCTACCGATGGGCCACTCGCGACAAAAGGTTTGCCGGCCGCTGACATCTACCGCTGATGTCTATCGGAGCAAGGTCATGGCCTAAAGTTTGCGCAGCAACATAGCTGATGATTGAAGCAGTCATTTTCGATATCGATGGGACTCTTGTTGATTCTGTCGATCTGCACGCAAAAGCGTGGCAAGTAGCCTTTGAGAAATTTGGCAAAGATGTTTCCTTCGGAGCGATACGTCGTCAGATCGGCAAAGGCGCCGATCAATTGTTGCCGGTGTTTTTCTCCAAAGATGAGCTAGATCAGTTCGGCGATGAGCTGGATAGCTATCGCAGCGAGCTTTTCCAACAAGAATACCTACCGACGGTGAAAGCGTTTTCCAAGGTGCGCGAGTTGTTCGAACGGATCAAGCAAGACGGCAGGAAAATCGCGCTGGCTTCGTCGGCAAAAGAGGATGAGCTTAAGGTATACAAGAAAATCGCGCGGATCGACGATCTGATCCAAGCGGAAACCTCCTCGGGAGACGTCAAAAAATCTAAGCCGCACCCGGACATCTTTGCTAGCGCACTCGAAGAGTTGGGTAATATCGCTCCAGATCAAGTGATCGCTGTCGGCGACACGCCGTACGATGCGCAGGCTGCAAGCAAAATAAATTTGCGCGCCATCGGGCTGTTGTGTGGCGGCTGGAATGAAGAAGAACTGCGTCGAGCAGGCTGTGTTGCGATCTATCGGGATCCGGCCGACTTGCTTGGGTGCTACGACAGTTCGCCGCTTGCCCGCGAATATGCAGAGCATTAACCAACGCGAAAGGCATCTCGGCGATCGAAGGCGGATTTTTGGCCGAGCTTATTCATGACCACATGGATATTCGCTCGTTAAGCGTAAGGAGACCAACACATTAAAATTACTCTCATCGATAATCCGGGTTCGGGTGATGACTCACGTCCGTCGTGCGAGCAAATTCTTCGACTGATTCGCGCTGCCGGACACAAGGTCAACTATCAATCCTCGAAAGAAAAGAAGTGGAAGAAGGCGCTTAAGAAACGCTGCGATATCGTCGCCGTCGCGGGAGGCGATGGAACTGTCGGTAAGGTCGCCCGATGCCTCGTCGGTAGTCGCACGCCAATCGCCGTCCTGCCGATGGGAAAGGCCAACAACATCGCCAACATGCTCGGTCTAACAGGGAGGCCTTTAGAGGAGCTCATAAAAGGGTGGAAAACCGCACACTGTGTAAACTTTGACGCCGGCGTGGCCAAAGGCCCCTGGGGATCGCAGTATTTCATCGAAGGCTTCGGCGTCGGACTGTTCGCCGAAACGATGTCGCAACTCGATGGACGAAAAATCCTTGATCTGGCACATTCAGACGATCCCCAAAAAGTGATGTGCACGGCACTGAAGATTTTAAAAAACCAACTAACAAACTATCCTTCCAAAGATATGACAGTTCGGCTCGATGGAGAGGACGCCTCCGGCGATTACGTTCTGCTTGAGGCCTTGAATATCCGATACATCGGGCCGAATCTTGAACTCGTCCCGCGGGCCGATATCAATGACGGATTTCTTGATGTCGTTTTTGTCACCAAAGCCCAACGAGCTAAACTGAGCAAGTACCTCTCCGATCGAATTAACGGCAAAAACTCGCGAGCGCAGCTAACGGTCCGCCGAGCTCGACACTTGCAGATCGAGTTGAAGAACTCGCCTATTCACATCGACGACACGGCTTGGCCCAAGGGCAAAGATCGGACACCGCTGCGCTCCAATGCAATCGATATTAAGATCGATCCCGGCGCACTGGTATTTCTCATTCCCGTGGAGAAAAGGCGGCGACGAGCAAAAAGACCGTAGCATGTCGAGACGGATCTGAACCCATGTCACTCAGAAAAAAGCGGGTCCCCTCTTTTTCACTTATTTCATTTAGCGGAAGTGTCCTGACCCAGAAGGTCGTTAAATTATTTGCTACGTTCTTTCCATTCAAATCTTCAACGCACCGCCACGGCCTGCGTGAAAATGCAATCTCTACCCGCAGCTTCGCTCGCAAACTTCGTATCTTCAGTGGCATGTTGATTGCTCGTTTTTAAACCAGACGGAGTGTCCGTGTATCACGAGCAATCGAACAAACTCTTAAGAGAGCCAAAAAAGCTAAACGTAGAGGCAAGTCGGCAACCACACAAGCCGGCGAATTCGTGCGCGAGGAGATGCATCACATCAGGGAAGGCAAACACGGCGCTCGATCAAGCAAACAGGCGATCGCTATAGGTTTATCGAAGGCTCGCCGAGCCGGCGTGAATCTGCGTCCGCCAGCGAAAGGCAAGGTTTCAGAAAAAACGCGACGTAGTGCCGAGCGAGCGTATCGCATGGGCCAGCGGGGCAAGATCAAGACATCGACACGTCGCTCGCGGACGACGGAACGTGTCCTCAAGCGCGAGGGCCGGAGCGCGGCCTCGAGGAAGGCGCTCGCGCAACAGACACGCTCCGCAGCACGACGGCGCACGCGAGCCGAACGATCGGCCTCAGCGCAACGGGCTGTACGAACGAAAGGTCACAGGGGACGTTCCGCGGCCGCCCGCAAGGCCGCGCGTACCCGTGCTCGGCAGGGATGACCGACCGAACGCTCGGTTAGTATCTCTGTGTCGGAAGCGATACCATGGACGTGCCTTTTGAGAGCCGTGCCGAAGCGGGCGAAAAACTAGCGACGAAATTATTTTCGTAAAGCTAACGGGAAGATACAGGTGCGAGGATTAGGTGTTGACTTATACATTTAATCTCGGTCGACTATTCCAACCATTTTAATCTTCTTTCTTTTTGCTTTTTGGTCGGATCGGCACGACCGGGGCTTTCGGGCGCTCGGACCGTCCCTGGAGCAGTCGGTCGGTCATCTCGCTAAAAAACCGCTCGATCATCCTAATCAGCACCTCGTTATTGGATGCGAGGACAAGCTCAACGTGATTACGCAACTTAGTCCGGACGATGTCGATCGGTATTTGGCTTTTGCCGCGGGGTAGATTTGAAATGTTCTTGGACATAGCAGACCTCCAAAATAATCCGCACGCCAGCGTACAGCTATATCTCGCAAAATCTACATCTGTCGCTGGCGTGATATATTCGGCTCAAGTAGTCTTCAAAGTGGGGCGTTGGTCCGTCCTGCAATAAGCCTCGACCGAGCGCCCAAGTCTATGGGTACGAACAAATTCTTCGTCTATTGACTCGTCAAGCTCATCGATGCACATCTCGAGCACATTGGCGATCATTTCAAGCACTTCTTCGTTTACCATTTGCTCAATGCCTTTTTGCGTGCTCTTCATTTATTTTCTAAATCAGTCCAGCCGCTATCTATGATTATCACCGGTTTCATGCCGTCGTGGCTCACGCACGCCCGCCATTTCGATTTCGCTGGGAAACACGTACAGGGATGGGCCACCATCCCATTCTACTAGAATCAGCCGTCGGTCCAGATCTTCAATTTCGTAAACAATAGTACCCTGAGTATCAGGCTCAATAGTTACTCCGTGATCACGGATCAATTTTTTTGCGCGACAACGAATTCCTTTTCTTTTCGTATCTATCATGAGTGATGCCTCCTCGCTCGATGTATTGCTATCGGAAGCCACAGGTGCTATCTGCTCGCGGAAGTTAGAAATAATAGATGACGGAGCGCGGAGCGGCTCACCTGAGGATAGCCGACGGTGGATATCTAAACTTTTTGAGGCAGATAACAACTAACGAATGATTGAATTAAATAACGAGCCATCGATAAAAACATAACACCGGCATTTCCTGTTGCAACACGACGCCAATCGTTGAGTCGCGATAGCAAACAAACTAAATTCGCCGAGAAACCAATCGGAGATTGCATGACGATTGCGAACAGGCGCTGGTTAAATCCTAACCACGATATTTCACGGTCGGTGTAAGTAGTCGCGTTCATAAATTTTTTCCGTCAATTGGCAAACGTCCGCGCAATGACACAGACAACGACTGCCCAATGTGCCGTGGAGGGACCAGACTTCCTACGCCCGGAAGTCCGCGTGTTACCGGTGTTTGAATTTCCGTTAAAGAGCGTCCGACTGCATCTGTCTCGTGGCGATTAAACCAAATTCAAGCTTCGCGAAAGTATAAACGCGGTCTCAAAATTGCTGGACGAATATCATCAATGAAACTATTTTTCACCGCTATCAGTAATACGGGTGATAGAAAATTCGTGCCTGCCCCAGGCAAAGATTGGCGCCATACAATTCGCGGACTTGCTTTGGATCGGTGGGACGCTCAGTCAGTTTTTGCGCTCAGCGTATATATCCTAGCCCTGATCCTTTTTAGCGTCGGCTTCACGTGGGCAGCCACAGTATTGGAAAATTTCGAACAGTATGGCAATAACGGATTTCCGTCAAAATGGCGCGCCAGCAATGATGATGCAAAGACCATCTATCGAATCGAATCCGAGAGCGGCAATCACTTTCTCCGCGCGCGCGCCGATAACAAAGCCGTACAAATTGGTCTGGAGCATACTTTCGATCCAAAAAACCAACCGCGGCTGAAATGGCGCTGGCGTGTTAGTCAAATGCCTCCCGGCGCCGATGAACGCGTCTCGGGTAAGCACGATGCTGCAGCTCAGGTATATATAATCTTCGACAACCAGATATGGCCGCGAGTAGTAAAATACACCTGGAGTTCCTCTTTGCCGGTCGGAACGCAGTTCACCAGTCCTCTCTATAGCCGCAATAAGGGAATCGTTCGGCGTAGCGGGCAGCCGGACCCCAAGCGCTGGTACGAAGAAGAGGTCAATTTTCTTGAAGACTTCAAAAGACTATTCGGCGACGAACCCGGCAAAGTTCAGGGCATTGCAATTCTCACCAGCTCGGACGCGACAAAAACAACGGCCGGGGCCGACTACGACGACTTCGTTCTTCTCCCTTAGAAACTGACTTCGCCTCAGATCCCCCCCAAATCCTTGAGGGAACGCTTCGGTCACGTGCGTTTCTCAAAAGGCGCCTCGCAGTTCATCGGAAGTTAACGTCTTATTCACCGCAGCGTCGCAATTCTGACCGATATTGTGCATATGAAAAAGAACGATGTTCTTACTGGCAGCACGCCAGTTTCCCTTGCATACCTGTCCCAAACAAGTTGGGTGACTATCGGTGACTGCAGTACAACATCAATATATAGAACGTGACTCGGGAAAAATTTGCTCGGAACGTCCTTTCGCGGACCCGATCATCAATTATCTGTACGACAAAAAGCGCGAAGAAGCGTCCTATCTCTACCAACTCTTAAGTAGCCAATGGTTCTCAGCCTTTCTCGGCTGGGTCAACTATGATTTTCCACTCGGACAAAGCGTCTCAGGGATAAGACGTTTTCTGCAAAATTCAGCAGTCGATCTATCCGAATGCCTCGAAAGTTTTGAATATTTCGACACGGCGCGAAAGATCTTCGAGCGCCGGATCCGCTATTGGCACTGCCGGCCTATGACGGGCACCGAGTCTGCAATCGTGTCTCCGGCGGATTCCAGAGTAATCCTCGGTTCTCTCAAAGACGAGTCGGCATTGTTTCTGAAGGACAAATTCTTCGAATATGAAGAACTCTTAGGCGCCAACAAATTTGATTGGCCGGCTGCATTTCGAGGCGGGGATTTTATCATCTGCCGGCTTACCCCGGAAAAATACCATTACAATCACACTCCGGTTGCGGGCATCGTTCGCGACTTCTACGAAAACGGCGGCTGCTATCACTCCTGCAATCCCGGCGCCGTCGTCACGTTGGCGACGCCCTATTCCAAAAATAGAAGAGTGGTCACCATTATCGATACTGACTTGCCCGGCGGAACCAACGTGGGACTGGTCGCCATGGTGGAAGTCGTCGCGCTGATGGTCGGCGACATCGTCCAGTGCTTCAGCCGAGTTGAATATCAAGATCCGCAGCCGATGAGAACGGGAATGTTTTTAGACCGTGGCTGCCCCAAGAGTCTTTTCCGTCCGGGCAGCAGCACGACGGTACTATTGTTTCAAGAAAACCGTGTGCGCTTTGCCGACGATCTCATTGGCAATTTGTACCGCGCAGACATCGAGAGCCGCTATTCCCTGGGACTAGGCAGGCCGTTGGTCGAGACCGACATAAAGGTCCGCTCCACCATCGGTCAACGAAAGGAAAAGGAGAACTCTCATGATCTCTAACGAAGCCTTCGTACTGTCCTTAGCCATATTTCTGTCGGGCCTGGTGATTTGGGCATTCAAACGCTTGCCGGATGAACGATGGCAGTTTCTTGCCTCCGTGCCGATCATGAAAGATGCCGGCGGAACTTGGCACGGGCTCAACTTTACCTACTACGGTCTGCTAACCGCGAACGCCCTGGTATTCGGATTGGGGTTATTGATCATCCTCTTTGGCGCGTTGCATATCCCAACCGTCATCACGCTTGCGTTCATCGTCAGCGTCCTGGCTATCTGTTTGCCGGCGGCGAGATGGGTAGCGATGCTGGTAGAAGGCAAACAATGTACCTTCACGATCGCCGGCGCGTTTTTTGTCGGCATTTTCATCGCGCCCTTTGTGCTCTGCTCGTTTAACGCTTCCTTGCCCCCTGCCGGCTACCCCGCTGTGCCGATCGTGCCGGCGTTGGCGGCGATCATGATTGCCTATGCTTTCGGCGAAGGGCTCGGCCGCCTGGCCTGTATTAGTTTCGGCTGCTGCTATGGCGTCGCCTTATTTGATACCCATCCGCTTCTACGGCGCGTGTTCGATCACTGGCACTTTGTTTTTTACGGGAGCATGAAAAAAATTTCCTACGCCAGCGGATTGGAAGGCAAACAAGTCGTGCCGATCCAAGCGATCACGTGCCTCCTGTATGTCGGTGTCGGATTGGCGGCTACCCTAATGTTTCTGAACGGCGCCTACGCGCTGGCATTTGTTTCTAGCATGACCGTGACTCAAGGTTGGCGGACTCTGTCCGAGCTTTTGCGCGCAGACTATCGCGGCGATGGAAAAATCTCCGCTTACCAAGTCATGGGCATGTTGGCGATCGTTTTCGCTATCACGGTCAGTAGCCTCTTGCCGGCGGACCGCATGCTCGCTCCTGAATTGGCGGCCGGTATCGAGACAGTTTGGCGCCCCGAAGTTTTTCTCCTGCTCCAGGCGATTTGGGGCATCGTCTTCATCATGTTCGGTAAAAGCATGGTCACCGGGGCGCACATCTCCTTCCACCTCCATCATGATCGTATCTAGCTTCCGCCTGCCGTTGCCATTCTTGTCGACTCGCCAATTGGCGGTGTGAAACGAAACTCTATACAAGATAATGGGAATGCCTCAGGACAAGCTCTGGAGAAATCTTTCTCTGGTACTCAAAGATGAATCGCAAGTGGACCATTCATCAGTCACATCGCTCAACGAAAATCACGCCACAAAAATTTCAGCATGATCTGCGCGCAAGCATCAGAAGCTTCGACATGCGGTAGATGGCCGATATCGGGAATAACGACCAGGTCCGATTTTGCGATTCCTGCGCGATAGGCCTTGCCGTGCGCGACCGATACAAAACCATCACGCTCGCCCCAAATAATCAGCGTCGGCGTCGACACGCGATAAAGATATCGACTCAGCCTTGGATTATCAGGAAATTGCCAGGCAAACCGCGCCAATGTCCGCCTGGCGAGAATCGTACTCACTATGGCGTCGGCCTTGGGGGTGTCAGGAATAGTTTCGATTGCCACCGAGGAGTTTGGCTCGCCGAACATCGTCTGTCGCATCGCCGCTGGATCCAGACTCAAAATATCAGCGGCCGGCGCGTTCGCCACGCGTAGACCCAACGCGTCGATAAGAATGAGACTGCTGAATGTCTCGGGGTAGCGCAGCGCCCACTCGGCCGCGAGCCAGCCCCCGAAAGAGGCACCCGCAAGCGCCGGGCGATCGACACCGAGCGTTTCGCAGAGATCGCGATAGTGAAAGAGCAGATCTTCGATTTCTTCGAAATCATCAAAATGATTCTCCGACCCGGCAAATCCCGGATGAATCGGTACCAAGACTTCGTGATCTGCCGCGAGCCGCTCGTGCAGTGGCAGCCACGTCGGGCAAAATGAATCATGGAGAAACAGCAGCCGCGGTCCAGCCCCGCCGCGACACAGGCGTACGTTTCGTCCTCGAACGGTTATGGTTTCTTCTTTACATCGCGTCATCGATACCTCTCTACACGCGAAAACTCCGGTCTGTCTAACGGCGCGGCTTCAATCACATCAATTGCAACACCTTACTTGCTGTCATACCGGCGAAAGCCGGTATCCACCATGTTCCCCTTCGGCTAAAACGGATCGAACCTGGATGCCGGCGGGAGTTTATCCTGAGCATCGCCGTAGAACCGGCATGACGCATTTGGTATAGCTCTGCGCCTTCATTCTTTGGGAGCAGGCGCGTCGACGTTGATGTTTCTTAACTTCGGCATGACCTTATCGGCAAAAAGTTTCATGCTCTTTTCGGTGTATTCGCGCGGCGCGTTGCCGACGGAAAAATTTGCGATCAGCAAACCGAAGCCGACTTTCTGGGCATAATCCTCAAGCCGCTGGCGGACCGTTTCCGGGCTGCCGACGATAACGTATCCTGCGTCGTCAACCTCTTTCCATGTGGAGAGATTCGACGGCCGTGACTCGAGCCGACGTTTCATCATTCCCATCACGCTTGAAATCGAAGTGTGCCCCGGCGGCATCGCATACTGCGGTGTCGTCTTTAATAAATTCCTCGCGTAATACCAATAATGCGGCTCGTATTCGCGGCGCGCTTCCTCGTCCGTCTCACCGACATAAATACCAATGCCCCAACCGATTTGGCCGTGGCGCACCGTGTACCCGGCCTTGTCGCAGCACGCGGAAAAATATTCCGCAGCTTGGCGGCGTAATTCAAACGGCGCCAATGTCGGCAGCACCATGTAGGTGTATTTCTTTTCGGCCACCCACTCCATGGTTTCAGAGCTGCCGGAGCCGGGGATCCAAATCGGCGGATGGGGTTTCTGATAGGGCATGGGCCACACATTGATGTAGCGAAACCGGTAGTGCTTGCCGTCCCAGCTGAACGGGCCGTCAGTGGTCCAGCTCTTGATAATCAAATCGTGCGCTTCGTGAAACCGATCGCGAGCGTAGGTCGGATTTATTTTATAAGAAAAGTATTCCATGCCGGTACCCACGACCATGCCTGAAACCACTCGTCCCTTGGTAATGACGTCGAGCATGGCGATTTCTTCCGCGACCCGCTGTGGATGATCGTAGAGCGGCAGCACGTTGCCAAGAATGACCAACTTCGCTTGCTTCGTGCGTCGTGCCAGGCAGGCCGCCATGATATTCGGCGACGGCATACCGCCGTAGGCGGTTTGATGATGTTCGTTGACGCACACTCCGTCGAAGCCGAGTTGATCGGCCAGCTCTAGTTCGTCCAGGTAACGATTATAAAGCGGATGGCCGAGCTCCGGATCATAAAACGTGTTGGAACAAGTCACCCAGGCGCTCTGATGCGTCTTGGAAAAGTCCTCCGGCAGGTATGCCCAGGGCATCAGATGAAAACAGTAAACTTGCATAAACGCTGATCCAGTATCTCTACAGGCGAATTGTAAGGGCGACGGGGCCGGTCGCCCCTACGGCCCTCCAACCGCTTTCAGTTTGCAGGTTTCAATACAAACTCCTACTTTTTCACGTCGAAATTCGCGGTGTCGATCTTGAGCTTTGCTCTGAACAATTGTCGTGGCACCGTTATTTCTTGATTCCGAGCTCGCGCTGCGCTTCACGCAGCGGGTTGGTGTCGGAAACTTCATTCAAGGCGAACTGGCGCGCAATTTTCATGGATTTTCTAAAGTTCTCGATCACGATTCGCAGTCCGTCTTCCGGGATGGTTCCGTCGGAACTGAAGACGCCCACTGCATCCCTCTTAAAATCGAGGAAGATTCCTCGCGTTGCTCGGAATGACAACTACATAAGCCATGTGTCATCGCGAACAAAGTGAGAGATCTTTCCCAAACTGAACCACTACCGCGCTTCGTGGTTCCTTGACACAAAGTTAAACCATATTGTATTCCAAACCAGTAACTTTGAACGCCATCGACAAGGTTTTCCATATACTAGATCAATCCACGAATGAAAACCCCCAATGCAGCGCGTCAATGACTATTCGCGCGCTTGGGCAAGTATCCTCGTCAAATCGTGACCGCGTGATAGAAGATGCGAAGCTGGGATTTTCGACGACGGTCGGCAAACTTTGTTACGAAATTGCAGTAACCGACGATTAGAATGATGGCGGGATAGAAATTCAATTATGGCCTATTCGGATTTGCAAGATTATTTACAGCGCTTAGAAGCCAGCGGAAAACTCCACTGGGTCGATAAGCCTGTGGATCCTTCATGGGAAGTATCTGCCGTCACTCGTCATCTGTTTGACCGCTACGGCTGGAACGAACGGCCTGCGCTAGGCTTTCGCCGTGTCGGCGACAGTCCGTTGCCGTTGGTGATCGGCGTGATCGGCGGTTCGCCGGAAATTTATGCGCTGGCGCTGTCGACGACCGTAGAGAAGATTCCCGAAGTTTGGGAAAAAGGCCAGCGGCATCCGATCGATCCTGTTTCGGTACCATCCGGACTTTGTAAGGAGATCATCGCGCGCGGCTCCGACGTCGATCTTAGCATTTTACCCCGGGTGGTTTGGACGCCGAGCCAGGATCCCGGTCCCTACATCACCGCGCCGGTCATCATCACGAAAGATCTTGAAACCGGCCGGCGCAACGTCGGCACCTATCGGCTGCAACTGAGAGACGCGCGTCACGTTGGCTTGTACGTCGGCGCCGCTCAGCACGCGGCGAAACATATCCGGCAATACGAAACGAAGAAGCAAGACATGGCGGTGGCGATTGCGATCGGCGTAGATCCGACAATTGTGCTCACGTCGATCAGTAAATTCCCGTACGGCACCGACGAGCTTTCGGTGGCCGGCGGACTGCGCGGCGAGCCCGTGCCGCTGGTTCGATGCGAGACAGTCGATCTTGAGGTTCCTGCCAATGCTGAGATTGTGCTCGAAGGGTTTCTCCACTGCGGGCAACGCGAGCAAGAAGGACCTTTCGGCGAATTCTCCGGATACATGAGCCCTGGCGGCCAGCAACCGGTGATCGAGCTTACTTGCATTACACGACGGCGCACGCCGATCTATCACTCCTTTTTAAGCCAGATGCCGCCGAGCGAATCGAGCTGCATCCGCAGCTTAGGCCGGTCCGCCGCTCTGCTTCACCACCTTCGCCACGTCATCGGGCTACCCGTGCGCGACGTTCACTTTACGGAAAGTGGTGGCGCCAGCAGCATTTTAGTCGTCTCGATGACCAAGGAATATCCGGAACAGGTCAAGGAAGTCGCCTGGGGAGCTTGGTCGCTGATGAACAAGGAAGGAAAATTCACCGTCGTCGTCGATGACGACATCGACGTGCGCAATCCATTCCAGGTCGAATGGGCGATGAGCTTTCGCGCTCAGCCCGGTCGGGACACGTTCATCGTCAGCGGGGTCGTTCCGTCGGGCGTCGACCCATCAACAGCTCCGCCGGACATTCCTCAACACGATCCGCGACGGAGAGCGGGAAGCAAGATTCTGATCGATGCGACACGCAAGCATGCTTATCCGCCGGCCGCGCGCGTTCCTAAAGAACATATTGCGTCGGTGCAGAAGAATTGGTCCACGTACGGCTTCACAAAATGAACGCCGATTAGGAGACAGAACCTATGGTCAATTTCATGGATTTTTATTACACGGGGCCGGACACGCTCGCGGGCAGGTACATGCGAAAATTTTGGCATCCTGTTTATCGCGCCGAAGACTTGAAACCGGGATGGGCCAAGCCGATCAAAATCATGAGCGAAGAATTCACGCTTTATCGCGGCGAGAGTGGCAAACCTCACGTCGTCGGCTTTCGCTGTGCGCATCGCCAAACTCAACTATCGGTCGGCTGGGTCGAGGATGATTGCATTCGTTGCCGGTTCCACGGCTGGAAGTATGACAGTTCGGGCCAATGCGTCGAGCAGCCCGCCGAAAAAGAATCCTTCGCCGAGAAAATCCGGATCAGAAGTTGTCCGACGAAAGAATACCTTGGCCTGATTTTCGTTTACTTCGGTGATGGCAAACCGCCACCGCTGCCGCGCTATCCGGATTTTGAAAAGGATACCTTGTGGGCCGAAACGTACACGCGCCCGTGCAGTTACGTCAACAATTTGGAAAATGATCCAATCCATATCCCGTTCACGCATCGGGAATCAGAGTTTTATATGAACCGGCCGCCGGAGATTCCCGACATTTCCGTCGAGGAAAGCGAATGGGGTGTGCTCCTGCAGTCGCGATTTCCGAGCGGCAGGCTTTATATCACTCAGCACGGATTGCCCAACATTCTCTGTTTCAGGGAGCGCGATCGCGATCATCTGGCTTGGCGCGTGCCCGTCGACGATAACAATCACGCGAGCTTCCAGCTGGACGTGACGCATATTCTCGAGGGAGAAGAAGGCGAAGCTTATAAGAATCGTCACAAGGCGAGAACCGGCAAACTAGGCCGGCCTCCGAGCGAAATCGGTGAAGCGGTGTTGCGCGGCGAGGTACGCATTCAAGACATCGAGGGACCCGAACGCTCAAACATTGTCTGGATACAAGACTACGCGACCCAAGTCGGCCAGGGGCCTCTTGAGCTAAGAAAGAACGAATGGCTTGGTCGTTCGGATCGCGCGCTCATCCTGATTCGAAAAATTTGGGAGCGGGAGCTACAGGCGCTCGAAGAAGGCAGGCCGCTCAAACAATGGGTGCGCTCCGAAAGGCTCGCCGGTCTGCATTCGAGCGCAAATGATTAAGACCGTGTCTCGGAGGTTCGTCAGGATATCTTTCCAGCTAACGAACAGAGACTTGGTGGTGCCGAAGAAACTCGTGTATACGCTCACGATAAAGGTACACCCGCTACGGCAGACGCCAACGGAATTATTCGCTCCGTCGTCATGCCGGCGAAAGCCGGCATGCAGGCAAATTGCAACACGTGGAGGAATGAACCAAGACTGGATTCCGGATTCTGCCGGAATGACGGACCAAAAAGATAATTGACTTTCAGGCGACAATTTTAAATCGCAACGGTTCAAAACCATGAGTAGTTGAATTACGTTGAAACTCAGGTGCAAAATTCTCACGATTCTGCTGGCGATATTCCGACCTGCCGAAAATATCTTCAGTAAGCATTTGACTAGACGGAGGAAATTAGCATGAAACTTACACTCGAAAGCGCTTCCACGATCGCCGACAAAACTCTCGCTAAGGCCAGAGAAGCGAAGTATCGGCCGATGTGTGTCGCCGTTTTGGACGACGGCGGCTGCTTGAAGGTGCTCAAACGCGAGGACGGCGCCAGCATCTTGCGGCCGCAGATCGCCGTCGGCAAAGCCTGGGGAGCCATTGGCATGGGTGAATCCAGCCGCGCGCTGGGCGAACGGTTGAAAGAACGACCGGCATTTCTCGGCGCGTTGTCAACGATGTCCGAAGGTAAAGTAGTGCCCGTGCCGGGCGGCGTTTTGATCATGAGCGGCAGCGAGATCATCGGTTCGGTCGGCGTCAGCGGTGGCACCTCGGACGAAGACGAAGCCTGCGCCATCGAGGGCATCAAAGCCGCCGAACTCGAATTTAAAGTGTAAGCCTGATTGTGACGATGATCATCGTATTAAGTCGAAGACCGATTGCGAGCGGCGGGCATTTCTGTCGCTCGCAATCGGCGAGGTCGTCGACGCCCTGTGCTGGAGTATTATCTAGGCAGTCTTTCTTTTCCGTGGAATTGCCTTATCACTTGCCTGTGAGCTTCCAAAAAGATGGCCCCATTTGCTAAGGGTCTTCTCGCGGAGCTCTCTGCTCGCGCCCACTACGGGTGCAAACTCCTTGATCCACGAGTACGGCCGGCAGGCGATGATCATCGCCCGTGACTTCGTGATGTCCGCCTTCGCGCGCTTCTCCGGGGGAATGATGGGGTCCAACCAGTTCCCCAACGTCTCCGGGATGATGTGAATTGCGTCGACCGGATCGCACCGCGTCGCGATGGCCCACAACACATCGCCTTCGTTGGTCGGATCTATGTCTTCATCAACCACTACAACACCAAACCTGCAATTCCACACGCCCTGCGGTCCGGACATAGCCGCCATCGCGACCTGCCGGGCATGACCTCCGTAACGCTGGCGAATCGAAACAACCGCGATATACCCGCTGCTCATGATCGTTGCGCCTTTAATCTCCGGTATGCCCTGCCGCTCCAGCTCCAACCATAGATTGGCACCGCTCAGATCACGGCTGATAGAACCGCTCGCTGGCGGCTTGAGGGGCGGGGCGCCGAAATTAACCGGATTGCTGCGATAAAGCACTCGCTTGACTCTTATGATCGGTATTTGCTGACGTCCCGACGCGTAGTATCCTGTCGCCTCGCCGAACGGACCCTCCTCATGGACCACTTCCGCCGGCGGCGGACTCTCCCCTTCGATCACCAACTCCGCGTTCGCCGGCAACGGCAAGCCGGTATACTTCCCTTCGATGACCTCGACCGGGCGCCCTAAGAAACCTCCCGCCACATCATACTCGCTCGTTCCCCATGGCACCGCCCGCGCCGCCGGTATAAACAGCAATGGATGAGCGCCTAAAACCACCGCGATCGGAGCCGGTTTCTTCTGCTGCCAGTATTTATGACAAATGATGCTCCCGTGCCGGCCGGGGGCGATGTAAATCCCCACTGTGTTGCGATCATGAACCTGAATCCGGTAGACGCCCATGTTCACCCAGCCGTCCTCCGGGTCCCGCACCAGTACCATGCACCCGGTCCCAATATAGTTTCCGCCGTCCAACTCGTGCCAAAAGGGAGCGACAAATTGCAGCATATTGACATCCTTCCCGTCCTGCACGTTTTCCATGACGGATCCACGGGCGACGGTTTGCGGACCGATGGGCTTGAGTACTTTCAACTTCTCTTTGAGCGTGCGAATGAATTCCAGACGCTTTTCGTTAAACGGCAGTCCCAACGCTATCGCCAACCGTTTGGGAGTTGTGACGACGTTTGTTACCACCCGCTGTCCTTTGGCGTACCCTTTGATTTCGTCGAAGAGCAACGCCGGCCCATGATGCTCCTCCATCAATTCGGTCAGAGTGCCAATCTCCAAGTGAGGATCTGCACCGCGCACATCCTCAAGCTCGCCTTCTGCTCTCAGCTGATCCAAAAATTTGCGCAAATCATCCGTCTGCATCACGTTCTCCTCCTTATTACTGCAATAGTGGTTTTACCTCTGTGGCAAAGCTCTTCAGGATATCCTCCATACTGAGGCGGGGTGTTCCTGGGGGAATATGCAGCACCACGCGACTGATCTCCGGATACGTATCCAGCGTGCGGCCCAGGATCTCGGCCACCTCGCGCGGCGTGCCAGCCAGATGGCCGCGCCGAAAAACCGTATCCGGCACCTCGTCTAGGAGCTTGCCGTGGCCGGCGCCAGCCGTCGCGTGGTCGAGAAAGTCGTACTCCTCCGCGATCCGGCGTGCCAGATCAACCGGGACGGGAAGCTCGTTGTCCTTGAAAAGCCCTGCTTTGAAATCGTAGTAGTAATGGCGCATCGAGCTCGCCATGCGCGGTGCCAGATGCTCTCTCACTTTGTCCCAGGACGAGCTGACGGAAGTGGTAACCCACCAGATAATATCCATATCCTTGAGACTCTTACCCGCTCGCGCTGCCCCCGCCGCGATCATTTTCAGGCGGTCGCTTATGACGTCTCCCTCGCAGTGCAAGACCACGCCCTTGCCCAGTTCTCCCGATAAGGCCAAAGCCTTGGGACCTCTCCCGGGCACCGCATAGAGGGGGATCTTGCTCGTCAACCGCGCATCCGACCATGCCAACTTGATCTCACGCCCATTGTACGGCACCTTCTCGCCCGACAGCAGCGTGCGGATCAAATCGAAATCCTGCCGAAACTGTCCCAGTTTGACCGGTCGTCCACCCAGGCCTCTTATCGCGCTGTCGCCAAAGCCGATCGCCAGCCTGATTCGCTCCGGAGCTATCTCGACCAGGCTGGCGAAGCCGCTTGCGATCACGCTCGGGTGACGCGTCGCCGTGTGCGTCACGCCCGGGCCAAGCTCAACGCGCGATGTATTGAGCGCGCACGCCGTGAGCGTCACAAAAACGTCGCGTCCCACCAGCTGCGAATCCAACAGCCAGGCACTGTCGAATCCCAGTTGCTCACCATATTTCACCAGCTCCACAGTCTGCGGCACCGAACGATTGCTGAAGACCATGAAGCCATAAGGTACGGATCTCATCTATACAACTCCTCGCCCGCTCACAGCCAGTGAAACGAGACTATTGAGCGCCCGATAGGTTTACGCGCCAACAGCCGCCTTTCTGTCCGCCCGATACTCGCGATCAAATCTGTCGATCTCTTCCATATCAAGCGCCAGCCCATTCTTTTCGAGTTCGCGGACAAAGTCTCGGCGTATTTGTGGGTCTTCATCATCGTAAGCGACTTCGTTCAATATCGGCGTTTGATATTCAAGTAAATCGGCTCCGACCTGCGACACACGGATGTTGAAGTGAAGCGCGAGCTTTAACGCGGGCTCAGGACCGGTGTTGAAATGCTCGTGGTACCACCAGTCGGGCGGAGAGGTCATCGTCCACGGATGCCAGTTGATCTTTTTGACGTTCTTTGTCCCTGTTTCCCAGGTAAGATCATATCCGGTACCTCTTAGCCAAATAATGTGCGCCCCCGCTCCGTGGCGATGACCGAACTGGTACTGCCCAACCGGCGTCTCGCCCATGTGAGCGGAGAGCGTGCCCCCGGCGAGCATAAACCGGCGGAATGGCGTCCTGTACCTCGGCGAAGGGATCATCGGGGTCGTAAATAGATCGGGAACAAAGTTCGTTCTCAAGATGGCGTCTGAAAATTCCTTGCCGGGCGCCGCAAAGTAGTCTTCCGCGTGCGTATACCGATCCCGAAATACGTGCGTGCACCCGAAAACAAAATCCAAACTGCGAAACCGGTTGAGCACCAACGGCGCATCGGTGAATGCCAAATACCGCGCCGGCTCGCTCCCCGAGCCGTTGTAGAGCTGATGCCAGCTGTTCAAGGGTAGCGCAAACAGCGAGCCCGGCTGCCACTCGAACGTCAGCTTTGGCTCTCCCTCATTCCACACCGTGGTGGCGCCCCGCCCCTGAATCACCAATACCATCTCCTCAAACATGTGCTTCTCAGGATTGAGCCGCCCTCCCGGCGCAATCTCGCAGATATGCGCGTCCGCTACCCTCTGCCCCGCCAGATTTACGTAAACGCCTTTGCCGCCCTTGCGCTCCCACGGCGCCAACTCGACGGTGCGCAGATCATCCACGTACAAACCCTCGAGCTGCGGCACTTTCTCCTCTTCCCGCACCCACCGATCATAAAATGTGTCACTGGTCCCCTTAAGTTTCTGCCATGCTGTCTGCGCCATAATTTGCCTCCAGTGCTATCTCGAAAAGCGTTTGTTACTTTTAGTCGTCATCTGGACAAGATCTCTCCTTCCCTTTTTTCAAAGGCGGATCACAGGGAATTTTTGTCATGTTTGAGATCTGCCATTTGCAATCCAAGCACGCCGAGCCTATGCCGCTCCCGTTGCGAGGGCGCGACCGACCTCGTAGAACAGCCGCGGCGACGACCCCAACGTGTTGCGATAGCGCAAGGCACGTTTGAAATATAGGTGCATGTCATGCTCCCAGGTAAACGCGATACCGCCATGCGCCTGGATTCCTTCAGCAGCGATAAAGCGATACGCGTCATTACATGCTGCTTTGGCTAACTTGACCACCAAACCATCGCTACCTCCGTCGTCAACCTCTTTCACGGCGCCGTACGCCAACCCTTGGGCCACCGACGCTTTTGAAAACATGTCCGCCAATTTGTGCTGGATCGCCTGGAAACTACCGATCGGCCGTTTGAACTGCACTCGTTGCTTGCTGTATTCGACGCACA
>DASXSW010000175.1:0-16542 GCA_036505755.1 Binatia bacterium
ATTCGGCGGCGGCCATTCGGAAATCGGCGCGCGCATGGTGCGATCGATTGCGCGCCGCATGCGTCTTAACGCCGACGACGGTGCTCTGGTCGAGTTTCTCGTGCAGCACCATCTGCTGATGACGCACACCGCCTTTCGCCGTGACTTGGAAGACGAGAAAACCATCTTCGATTTCGCCAGGACCATGGGGAGCGTGAACAATCTTAAGATGCTTTACCTGCTCACGTTTGCCGACGTTAAAGCGGTGGGCCCGGATGTCTGGAATCCCTGGAAAGCGTCGTTGCTGGGCGAGCTGTATGTCAAGGCTCTGAATCTCCTTGAGGATGTGGAAAAAGGCGAATTCCAGCGCCGCGACGTGCGCGCCGTGATTCGCCGTGTGCAAACTCGAGTGCGGCGGCAATTGACGAAGGACCACGACGAAGAGAAAGTTGAGCAGTTTTTGGAAGCCATGCCGGAGCGCTACTTTCTTTCGACATCGGAAGACGACATGCCGGATCACTTCGAGCTGATGGAGCGTTTTCGCGGCAAGAAGGCCGAGGTCACAGTGCAACATTTTCCCGACCGCGATTGCACCTCGGTGGTTATTTGCACTCAGGACCGTCCGGGATTGTTTGCCTCGATTACCGGCGTATTGACCGCGCTCAATCTCGACATTCTCAACGCGCGCATCTTCACTGCAAGCGACGGGCGCATACTCGACGTTTTTCGGATTTCCCATCATGGGCGATCTGAAATGATCATGGCGGAGCAAAAGTGGGCCAAGTTCCGGACAACCCTGGACGGTGTTCTGGACGGTAAAATCGATGTCGACCGTTTGGTGGAATCGTCCAAGCCCGCGCTCTTTTTACAAAAGCGGGTGCCCAAGGTCGCAACGGTGATAAACATTGATAACGATGCTTCGGACGACTTTACGATCGTGGAGATCTTTACCGAGGATCGAATCGGTGTTCTGTTTACGATCGCCCATAGTCTGCACCGGCTTGGATTGTCGACTCACGTCGCAAAGATTTCCACCAATGTGGATCAGGTCGCGGATATTTTCTACGTGACCGACCAGTTCGGCGCGAAAATAGAGGACGCGCACCGAGTGGAAACCTTGCGTCGATTTCTCCATCAGAGCCTAACGCCCCGAGATGAAACAATCGAAAGACTTGCTCAGTCCGTCCATTGACGCTTTTTTGTCCATGGTGACGGTCGAGAAGGGCCTGGCCAAAAATACCGTCGAGGCATACAGTCGTGATCTAGCCGGGCTCGCCGACTTCCTTGTCGCGCAACATGTGTCGGCTTGGCTCGACGTTGATTCCAACCAGATTCGTTCCTATCTCGCCACGCTGCGGCGCAAAGGCTTGGCTCCGCGAAGTGTCGGTCGGCACGCGGTAACACTCAGGCGGCTATTTCATTTCCTGCAGAGCGAGGGGCTCGTCAAAGAGAACCCTATGCCCAATCTTTTGCTCACGCGAGCGCCGATAAAGCTGCCACAGACGTTGTCAGGAGAGGATATTCGCAAGCTATTGAGCCAACCCGATCCGACGGAGCCGCTCGGAGCGCGGGATCAGGCCATGCTCGAGTTGTTGTACGCCACCGGCTTACGGGTCTCGGAGCTGGTTCAACTGCAGACCCAACGAGTCAGCTTGCAAGGGGATTACCTAACCATCAAAGGCAAGGGTTCTAAGATGAGGGCAGTACCATTCGGCAGATGGGCGCGAGAAAAGCTGGCGACGTATATGAGCCAAGTCAGACCGAGACTGCTCAATGGAAAATCCAGCTCATTTGTATTCATCAATCGATCTGGAAAACCTCTGACCCGACAGGGCTTTTGGAAGCTCGTTCGCCGCTATGCGCTGATCGCGGGCATCGATAAGAGAGTCACACCGCATACATTGCGCCACTCGTTCGCCACGCACTTGCTCGAAGGCGGGGCCGACTTGCGATCGGTCCAGGCGATGCTGGGTCACGCCGACATCTCGACGACACAAATCTATACGCATGTCGATGGCGCGCGACTCAAAGCGGTTCACCGGAAGTTTCATCCGCGAGAGCGAGGAGGCTCGAAGCAAGGGAGTGATGGAGTGATGGAGTGATGGAGTATTGGGAGGAGGGGATCAGAATACACATCATTCCAATACTCCAACACTCCAGTACTCCAGTTATTTTTCCTCCGCCTTGTCTTTTCGCAATCGTTGCCGTATTCATAATAAAGTCCTCTCCGGCGAAATACCTTTGGAAGACCTCATCCGCCAAATCGCTATATGGGCGCTGCCCGTTCTCGCGGCAATTATTTTTCACGAAGTCGCGCATGGCTGGGTGGCTTATCGGCTCGGCGATCCGACCGCTGCAAGATTGGGTCGTTTAACGCTCAACCCGTTGGCCCATATCGATATCTTTGGCACTCTCCTCGTGCCTTTGATGTTGATCCTCGCGAACTCTCCGTTTGTATTCGGTTACGCCAAACCGGTGCCGGTCAACTATGCCAATTTGCGCCATCCCAAGCGCGACATGATATGGGTGGCCGCCGCTGGCCCAATCATGAATCTCTTGCTTGCATTGGGCTTTACCATCCTTTGGAAGTCGCTGGCAGGACCGACAGGAGCCGAATCGGGAAAAGCTTTGTCTTCCGGTTCTGCCACCTTCCTTGCGCCCATTGTGCTGATGGCTCAAAGCGGCATCTTGATTAACATCACTTTGGCGGTGTTTAACGCTTTGCCGCTCCCGCCACTCGATGGTGGCCGAGTGTTGGTCGGTCTGTTGCCCGACGTGCTCTCGAGGAAATTGGCGCGCATCGAGCCATTCGGTTTCATCATCTTGATCGTTTTGCTCATGACCCGGACACTCGATAGAATCATTGATCCACCGACCGAATTCTTATTGAAACTTTATCTCGGAGCACTTTAGAGTGGGGCCATATGGAAATCATCGTTAGCGGCATGCGACCGACGGGGCGGCTTCATCTCGGCCACCTGCATGGCGCGCTAACGAATTGGCTTCGTCTTCAGGAGCAATATCAGTGTTACTTCTTCGTCGCCGATTGGCATGCGCTGACAACCGACTATGCGACGCCGCAAGGCATTAAAGAGAGCACTCTGGAAATGGTGACCGACTGGCTCAGCATCGGTCTCGACCCCGCGAAGTCGGTGTTATTTCGCCAATCGCGCATTAAAGAACACGCCGAGCTCCATCTGCTCTACTCGATGATCACTCCCGTGCCCTGGCTCGAACGCAATCCGACGTACAAGGAGCAGATGAAAGAAATGGTCGGCAAGGATCTGTCAACCTATGGCTTCCTCGGTTATCCGGTGTTACAGGCGGCTGATATCACCATCTACAAGGCAAATAAAGTTCCGGTCGGCGTCGACCAGGCGCCGCATGTCGAATTGACTCGCGAGATCGTGCGCCGGTTCAATCAAATTTACCGGCCGATCTTCCCCGAGCCGGAGGTTTTGCTCACGGAGTCGCAGAAATTGCCGGGGCTGGACGGCCGGAAGATGAGCAAGAGCTACGGCAATGCGGTTTTTTTGTCCGATTCACCGCAGGAAATCGATCAGAAACTGAGCCGCATGATGACCGACCCGGCGCGGGTGAGGCGAAACGATCCGGGCGAGCCGGAGAAATGTCCGGCGTTTCAATTGCACAAGATCTACTGCACGACGGACGAGATTGCCACGGTATCAAAAGGCTGTCGGACCGCGGGTATCGGGTGTCTCGAATGCAAGAAAATTATGATAAAACATGTGGTGGATGATCTCGCGCCGTTTCGTGAGAAGCGCGCCCAGTACCAAAACAAACCGAGCGAGGTCGAAGAGGTGTTGGCGGCGGGTAACGAGTCGGCTCGGAAAATAGCCGCGGCGACCATGGCCGAAGTGCGGGAGACGCTGGGGTTGTGAGCACGAGCGTACAATTGGAGATATTCGAGGGGCCTTTGGACCTCTTGCTCCACCTGATCAAGAAAAACGAAGTCAGCATCACCGACATTCCGATCGCGACAATCACGGAGCAATATTTGGCTACGCTGGAGCTGATGCAAAATCTCAGTCTCGACGTGGCCGGGGAGTTTCTCGTCATGGCGGCGACCCTGATTCACATCAAGTCGCGCATGCTCTTGCCGGCCGGCGATGACGAGGGCGACGAAGACGAAGGAGTGGATCCGCACGAGGAACTGGTGCGGCGATTGTTGGAATACCAGCGCTATAAAGAAGCCGCCGCCGAGCTGGAGCAGCGCGACCTTCTCACTCGGGATGTCTTTGTCCGCTCGCCGACACCGACCGAAGAAGTTGGTCCGCGGGGCTTTCGTGAGGTATCAGTCTTCGAGCTCTTGGGCGCCCTCAAACGCATCATTGACCGCCTGCCCAAGGACACCGTACATGAGGTCGCGCTGGACAAGATCACCGTTCGGGAAAAGATGACATTACTGCTGGAAACATTGCGGGCTCACGGCAGCGTGTTTTTCGAGTCTCTTTTCGTTGAGGTCAAAAGCCGCGTCGAGGTCGTGGTGACGTTTCTGGCGATGTTAGAGCTGGTCAAAGTGCGGGCAATTCGGATCTTTCAAGAAGAAATGGCGGGGCCGATCATGATCGAGGCCGCGGCTCGAATGAATGAAGCCGCAGAGCAAGTCGGGCTTGACGAAACCGAGGAAAGCCAACATGGAGCGTGAGGACGTAAAATCCATCCTCGAAAGTCTCTTACTCGTCGCCGACGGGCCGCAGTCCGTGCAGCGCTTTAGCGAAGTGCTCGATGGAACGAACAAGGACATCATCGAGAGCACTCTCAGAGAACTGCAAACCGAGTTCGAAACGCAAAACCGAGGAATCCGTTTAGTGGAGGTCGCCGGTGGCTACCAGTTGCGCACGCCCAAGGCAAATGCCGACTGGGTCAAGAAATTTTTGGGTGGCAGGCCGGCACGAATGGGAAAAGCGACACTCGAAACTCTGGCAATCATCGCCTACCGTCAACCCATCACCAGAGCGGAAATCGAAGCAATTCGCGGGGTCGACGTCGACGGCGTAATCGCGACACTGCTAGAGCGCAACCTGATTCGCGCCGTGGCCCGAAAAGATGTTCCTGGAAGGCCGTTTCTTTATGGCACCACGGCGGAGTTCCTGCAACTTTTTAATCTTCAAGACCTCTCTCAGCTGCCGACGCTCAAGGAGATGGAAGAGATCTCGCTACCGGAAATTCCCGGCGATACGATATCTCTCGACCATCTTGAGGAGAGCTAACCGCGCTCGACGATGGAACGGCTGCAGAAAATCCTCGCGCGGGCGGGCTTGGCTTCGCGGCGGGAGGCGGAGCGCTGGATCGTGGAAGGACGCATCACGGTCAATGGAGCCGTTGTGCGCAAGCTCGGCTCCCAGGCCGATCCGGCCAAAGACAGTATCAAAGTCGATGGCAAGCGAGTCAAACCCGCGGCGGCGCCGCTTTACTACGCCTTTCACAAACCACCGGGCATCATCACCACGCTAAACGATCCTGAACATCGTCCCGACCTTACGCCGTTTCTCGTGCGCTTGGGTGAAAAGCGGCGTATCTTCCCGGTGGGCCGGCTCGATTACAATACGACCGGGCTTCTGCTTCTGACCAACGATGGCGAGCTGGCGCTACGGCTCACGCATCCGCGCTTCGGCGTGAAGAAATTCTACCGTGCAAAACTGAGCGCGTGCCCAACCGAAGAGGCTCTCACCCATTTGCGCAAGGGGATTCGCTTGGATGACGGTATGACCGCCCCGGCGCGCGCCCGAGTCATTGAAAAACTCAAAAAGAATGCCTGGGTGGAAATCGAGGTTCACGAGGGGCGCAAGCGTGAAGTCCGGCGCATGTTCGAGATGTTAGGATATTTCGTGGAAAAACTAATTCGTATTCGTGTGGGGCCGATCTTGTTGGGCGCTTTGGCGCCCGGAGAGCTGCGCCCACTCAGTCAAAGTGAGATTCAGTCACTCAAACGCGCCGTGGGCATGGCGCAATCTAAGTCGTCGGCTCGGCGACGCGCCGAGCGTAAAAAAAAGAAGGGCGGCTTAGTGGCCGCCCTTCGCGCTTGCCCGCAAGACTGCGGGTTAATGACGCACACTGCAGAACTCTTCGTAGTCGATGAGCTCGTGGATCGTCGGATGGTCGCCGCACATGGGGCAATTGGGATCGCGGCGCAGCCTGAGCGTATTGATTTCCATGGTGAGCGTATTGAAGTGCACCAAGCGCCCAACCAGAGTCTCACCTTTATCCAGGATGATCTTGATCGCTTCCAACGCTTCGATCACGCCGATTAAACCCGGCAACACGCCTAAAACCCCGGCTTCGGCACAACTTGGCGCCATTTCGGCTGGGGGCGGTTCCGGATAGAGGCAGCGATAGCATGGCCCTTTGCCCGGGTAGAAGACGGTTGCCTGTCCTTCGAATTGGAAGATGCTGCCATGCACATTGGGCTTACCAGCGAGTACGCAAGCGTCGTTGACCAAATAGCGGGTCGGAAAGTTGTCACAGCCGTCAACCACTAAATCATAGTCTTTAATGATATCCATGATGTTGTCCGACGTCAGCTTGGCGTTATAGGGAATAACTTTCACATCTGGGTTCAGCGCTTCGAGAGTCTTCTTGGCGGATTCGACTTTCGGCGTGCCGACCCGGTCGTTTGCATGAAGTATTTGTCGCTGCAAATTGGAAATATCGACGACGTCATTGTCGATGATGCCCAACGTGCCGACTCCCGCTGCGGCCAAGTAATACGCGGACGGCGATCCGAGACCGCCGGCGCCGACCATCAAGACCTTGGCTTGAAGCAACTTTGCCTGACCCGCTTCGCCGACTTCCGGAAGGAGAAAATGCCGGCTGTAACGAATCAACTGTTCGGGGGTATACTGGAAATCTTGCACCCACTTGAAGCCGCCGTTCTTCCAGGCTGTATAACCGCCCGACATCGACGAGACATTCTGATAACCCATCTCTTTCATGGCCTTGGCCGCCAACAGCGAACGGACGCCGCCGGCGCAGTAGGCGATGATCGGGGCATTCTTGTCGGGTATGGCAGTCTCGACTTTAATTTCGAGAAATCCGCGGGGCAACGGGAGCGCTCCTTCCAAGTGTCCCTGGCGCCACTCATCGCTTTCACGGACATCAAGTAAAACATGAGATTTACCGTTGTTTGTCAATAAATCGTTGACTTGCTGTGGCGTGATTTCGGGGACGTCCTTACGCGCCTCGGCCATAATATCCTGAAAACTCTTGGCCATGTTTCCTCCTAGATAGACCTTATGAGTCTAAGTTATGCTTCGCCCTTAAGAATGTCAAGATAAGTGCTCCGCCTAAATGGAAATTGAGAAATTTTAGCGCAGAGATTAGCTGGAATCTTTCGTCCGCGTCAAGATCCAAGGGGATGGGAATTACTGTAATGACGGCCCGATTGAATTTGGCGCCGAATGCCGCGGCAGCTATCTTTCCCGGACGAAACCATTGGCTTCCAACTGTCTGGCGCAAGTTTCGACGGCAGCGGCGAGCACCGAAGGGTCGGCCCGGGAGGACTCGTCCCTCGCGGAGCAGGCGAGCCTCTGATTCGTTTCCGGGTTAACCATCTTGATCGATAGCGGCGCTGACCCGGAGCTACAGCTCGAGAGCAACAACAGAGCGCTACCAAGCCATCGCAAGCGCAGTCTAAATCGTAATGCTCGCGACGGTTGTAGCTGCCAATGACCCACGTGTTCGGGCACGAAGTATTTGAATTTGCTGTGACGAAAAAATTTCATCGCTATTTGACCCACCTTTGAGATTGATGGTAACAAATAGCAGAGCCGTCGACAAAACCAATTTCTATAGCGCATCACACGAGTTAATCTCAGCTCATATCAGCGTCAGGCTTGATCAGGATTCCTGTGCCCAATCCGCCGACAGTTTTGCCGGTAGTAGCTCAAAGGTATAACCCTGCTGAAAAGACTAATGAGGTTAGCCGGTTTATGCCGTTGTGCGGGATAGTTAGAAGTAGGCGACTAGTTGTTACATGGCCACGGCATCACGAACCGGCTGGTGGATTTCGCTAGCAGATTGCGGCAGGCCCTTTTTTGGTAACTCCGATGATTAGTGAATAGCCTTTGCGGTGAATTACACGTGCCGTACCGAAGTCCACAGCAGTACTTCACCAATGACAGCGAACGTGACGGTGTGAATAAGAACGACCCAAACCTTATGAATCACCTTCTCACCGGAGTTACCGGCGGTCATTGGCGCAAGAAAAATGCCACAGTAAAGTACTACGCGCTTTGTCGGTCTTTTCAGTTGCCGGAAGTATGAGTCGATCAACGGCTGGGGTGGATCGGAACAAATCGGTACTTTGCAAAACAGAAGAGTGTTCAGGTCGAAGGGCAATGAAGGCTACAGTTTGGAATGAAAAGGAAGACAGATAATGGAAACGCAAAGTCATCATCCGGACATCACGGCAATGCGTATCGAGCGGATCAGGATCACCGGCCCGATCAATGAGAGGAGTCAGTGCTTTGCCTGGCTTGACGAAAACGGCTTTGACATCAAACGAAGCGGACCTTATACGGACAGCGAAATGCTCCCGGATTGCGATATGAAACGCTTCTTAATCGTGGCTGAAAAGAAGGAGGGCGAAGCGATGGAATCAAAAGCCAGAGATTTGATGATGCTCGGTATTCAGATCAAGGGTTTGAACATCAAGTTCGGCCACCTCCTGTTAGTTCTGTCGGTGGTTATGCTCGTTTGGCTGATAGTATTGACCAGTCAGCTGGCGAATTTGGAAAGACGACTCGACGGGTTTCAAGCTGCGACCGAGAAACGGGCGGCCATATCCGCGGAAAAGTCGAGCGCGCAAACCAGGGCGACCAGGCCGCTTCAAGCGGGCTGAATTGTCTAGCCTTCAGACAATCCGCCATAGAGAGGCTATCGTATTCTCCTTATTTCGGCTTTAATTGATTCGTTGTCATCGCGGGGAAATATACAAATTATTTACAGAAGCAGGCGGCGAACCTAGCGCTCAAACTACCCCGTGTCTGAAACTCGCAAGAGCCTTAGCTTTTCACAACCCAAAGCCGAGAGCGACTCCTTACGGTTTTAATTGCTGCCCGGCACCGCTGTTCCGGGGTCGCCCATTCAGCGGGAATGCTCTTGGCGTGTGTCATCTTGGACAACTCTTTGTTGTAGCTATTTAATAACCCGAGCTGTTTCATTCGCGTCTCTATCGCATAAGCATCGACGGGACTCGTGGAATAGTTGGGTACCTTGGCGGTGCGCAAACGCCGGAGTTTATCGGCTCTCTTGCCATAAAGAGTAGCCTCGCGACGGCGCACGTTTTCCCATCCGAAAACCTCTCTAGCAACTAGCGCATCGAGGCTCGTACCGACCGGAGTTTTCCTTTCCGCCGATCCAAGGGGTTTTTGTGTCTTTAGTCGAGGCATAATTCTGAGAGCGCAGAGGTCAGGCGAATTGCAGTAACGGTAACCGCTGTCCCGCCCTAATTCTTAGCCAATCTTCCAGAACCGATACCTACATTCGATGCAACGAAATGGCCGCATGAAAGCAAAGCTCAGAACCTTCTCGAATACATTCATAAGATGAGATGGTCTCACATTTGTGCTGTCGCAGAGAGGGCACATTGGCGGTCTGCGATAACTGGCCATGACCCCCAGATTAACGCTGAGAATGAACCGACTCAATGTCCTGCGTTGAATGATAACCTGAAACTTCTACGTTCTCGACGGATTTTAGGTCGCTTAAAGCACGGGCGGAAAACGAGAAACGAGATTGTTGCCAACCACCGAGGCGGAAGTAGATGCCTTCATGCGCGGCGGTTTATACAATCGGGTGACCTACGAGGATGCGCGGGAAAACTGTCCGGTTCTTTGGACCGAGATGAACGCGATCGAAGAAGAGCTCCGCCAGTTTCCTCAAACCCGAAGTAGAGGTACCGACGCGCGAAATATTAACTCGTCTCCGCCGGTGGCGCCAGGTTGCGCTGCGGATTGAGTTCGCAATGAAGAGGGAGGTCTGATGGAGAGCGAAAGCTCCGATTTCATAACATGAGCACTGAATTTGCGCGGCGCCAGAGCGAACGGCGGGAAAAAAGAAACATTTGGTATTACGTCGCCAACGCGTTTTCTCTTCTCGTCTCAAGGTCTTGAGCCCGCGCCGGACAAAAGATATCAGGTATTGTCGATTCTCGATCCTGACTGCTGAACGGCGGCCCGACAACCTAGAGTTTATCAATCTGTTCCTTGGCAAATATTTCGGTCGCTTGCTCGGCGTTTTCTGGATCCCCAAAACCATCAAACTCTCGCGACGGATACGCTGTTAGATCAAAGCCGCATTGGGGAGTTCGGAAACGGGCAGTTGAAAGCCATCGACTTGATTCGGTCTTGCGAGAAGTTTGCCGGATCGAGATGCCCCTATAGTTCCATTCTTCCATTCACCGATCCTCCTTTTGCTTGATATTGTCTTTGATTATGGTCTTTGGCGTCAAGCTACGCCCGCGGGTGAAGATCATGGAAAACGAGTCGTAGTAGTAGCCTGATCTCTGTTCATCCAAGGCGCTATAACCGCCTGGTTAGGGCTGGATGCGCTGCATGCACTCTTGAATCGCCAATGTTTCACTTTTTGATAAAATTTTTGCTTCGTCGTACGCCCATTTCCAGCAGATATTCCATGCTTCTTGTCGGCTTTTATAATCGTAGTACTGGCGCCAGATGTACGCGAGGCAAACCAAAGAGACGAGAATCAAAGTCAAGAGCTGGACCGCTTTTAAGACCTTATCCATTTGAACTGCTTCCTATTCTCCAAATTAAGGTACCAAAAACAACGACAATCTCATAACACATGGCGATCGATCAGGGTCAAGGCTTTAAGCCCGCTGGTGCGTGTTTGCGTGCACCATCTTCCCCCGGATTGAATCCGACCTAACCGTCCGGCGCCATTTGTTAAGCAACTCTCTCCATCGATCGCCAGTTTGACCTGGTTCATCCCGTTCTAAGGAATTTCAGGCAAGGTTGCCGCCGGTTTTTCAGACGTTCAGGTTGCATATGCCGCTTGGATCTCTCCAAAACTCCTTCAATGTCTAGGGCATACCGCTTGCCCTTTAAGGTGGCGGGAAGGAAAGGAGACAGGTACATGTCAGTTAAAGCCTCTCCGCACACTCGAATCAAAACAATTAAAGTTATCTGTGACCGCTGCAAACAAATCGTTGAGGGGATTCGAGGCGAGGAGTTTATCGCTGGATTTTATGACATGACAAAGTGGGAAGAGTACCGGCGCGAGAACGAACAGTACGTGTGTGATTCGTGTATGTTCGCTGATCCTAAATACGTAGAGCGTTACGGCTCTTGCTTCTAGCTTTGGTTATAGTTCGTTTCGCGTGCGCCGTCCTTACCTTCCGGATTCCAACGTGCGTGTAAATCTCGGTCGTGATGATCGAAGCGTGATCGAGTAGCTTTTGAATCACCCGAATATCAGCGCCACCTTCCAACATGTGCGTTGCGGCCGAATGTCTGAAGGCATGAGGTTAACAATTTTCACGCCGGCCAGGCGACATAGCGCTCACAATCCACGAAATGAACGCGCTGTTATGTGGTGAGGTCGTCATACGATGGGCAACTTCAGACCGTCTTCCGTCTCGGGCGTCGGTCCACATCTTAGGCGCGGAGGACACCGCACAACAAATGAGGAAAATGGAGCGGAGAATTCAGTTCGGTGATTCGCTTGCCTTCTTCTTAGCCGGTTCGAGCACGCTGTCGATCCGTGCCTCTGCTGCACTTTTGCTTTCGTCCATTACTTCCGAGATCTCGCATATCAGCAGTTTTCTCGCGCGATACAGCGTCTCCCGTTCGTGTGGTGCGAGGGTCTTGGTGCCACTTAACTGAGTCAGTGAACCGATCATCTGGGCCAGGTCGAATATGGATCCCGAGCTGAATAATTTTGCATTGTCGAGCTCGCGCTGGCGCCAGTTTTTGGCTGTCATACGATCCTTAGTTATGCGGCCCCGCGGCTTGAGGTGGCCGAGCAGTTCGGGAATTTCAGATCGGTCCAACAATGCCCGCGTGTTCAGACCGCGGAAGTTATCGACGGGGACAAACAACTCGGCGCCGCTGTCGTCCAGTAGAGCCAAGCGCCAAAAACTTGTCGACATTCCACACACCACCTTCCGCACCACACCACCAATACGGCAGGGTCCGCGACCCGGATAGACAACTTTATCGCCAACAGTCAACGTCATTCGAATCCCCATTTCTGCTGGACCTCGGGTGATATGAATCTTTCCAGCTTGTTGGTGCAAATATTTTCAGGTGCCCAACTAAAATCCGACCGTGGTGGATTTTTTAAGTCCACGGAAACGACCGCCGCGGCAAATCAAACTCACGCTCGTCCGACAATTACGGACTCTCCGGAAAGCACGTCAGATACTCAGGCGAGAGGCAGAAGAAATTCGCTACGATCCTCGATCGTGTTTAACTATAACACGTTTGATGGGAACAAGATATGACCGCCTTTAGGCATCTTGGTTGGTGTGGACAGCTGGGAGCGTCTCACCGCTGGGCTTCTCACGCGATTCATGACCGCATGCCGGGTATCTCCGCCCACAACACGAGGAATAATATGCCGTAGATTGCGAGCAGGTTAGCTAGACGCTCAGGCTATTATTATCAGCGAAGTGAATGAACCGCGTAGACTTCCCAACGTTCGTTAATTCTCGGCGCGAATGATAGTATGGAATAAATTCAAGTCTCTGGCGAAGCGAAACACCTACGCCATTCTGCCCAAGATTGGCGCCTGGCTTTATTGGAAGAGATATCGACGATTGGGTGTGTACTCTCGAAGAAATCACTGTACTATTGGAAAAGGACGGAAAACCGGCGCTTTAACCCTTAGAAGAGGATTTATGAACGAATACAAAAACTGGAAAATTCTTCAAATCATTCCGGCGCAGGGAGGTTGGAAAGCCATTCATTGCCGGGAATCGGGAAATAAAGAAATAGAGATTTCCAATCGCTCCATAATTTGCTGGGCGCTTGTCGAAGCTGTCGGAGAGACCGCCGGCGTGCAAACCCAAGTACGAGGCATCGTGCAGCAGTCAAATGACCTGGCAGTTGTAGAGGACTTAATTCGCACGGACAAGCTTTGGGAAGACGGCACGGATCGAAATGAATATTTGCTTGGATACAATGATCCAGACGCACATAAAGAATCTGATTATTGGCTCAAGCAAGCCAACAATCGGCTTAGAACAGAAAAACAAAAAAGATTAGAGAAGGACAACGGAAAACAGCCTGTTTCTCCCGCTGCGATCGAATAAGACCGCCGCTAAAATCAATTCTTGCCCTGTCAGCTCTTGGCGCTTAGCGCAGCGCATGATCTCGGGTTCAACGATTCTCCGCTGAGTCGGAGAGGCGCAGTTGCTCAATCGGCCTATCGGTCCCTTCAGGACCAGTCCCCTTTACGAACTTACTGCGCGTTGCCACCACGCCTTGGGAACTCTGGATACTCGAACCATGTTTTCAGGATGTGAAACATGATGCGCAGATGTTTGCTTGCAGCTGCCATCCGGATACTTGTTTACCCCCGTCTAACAGGAGCTGGTGCAGACGCTAACTCGGAGTGTTTTGGGGGCACGCACGCAGCTCGCAGTCGTCAACTCAGCCCTCCGAGCTCATGCAGATTCAAAAGAAAGATTGAAATTTGTAAAGAAAACTTACCATTTGGCAAGTATAGAAAGCGGCCGTGAAGACCGGATATTTCGTCACACGGCGTCTCTATGGAAAGTCGCTGATTGAGCGAGTGCTGCTGGTCAGCGCTTGAAATTCGAGCCCGCCTCAGCTCTAGTCGAAGTCAATAATTCTTTTTTTTGGCGCTCTGCTTGAACTTACACGGTAAAGCAGAGTTTACGAAATTCCACCAAGTTAGATTAAATCGCAGCAAACGGTCAACGCACGGCGTTGATGGAGACAAAATCAACAGGTAAACTGCAACTTGTGAGTGCCAAAGAAATCAAAAAATCAGGTGCGAAGTCAACCCGTAGCGCGGTGACACCGGCGAAAACAGACTCGCACAAAGTGTTGTTACTCGACGGCCACTCGCTGGCCTTTCGCGCTTTTTTCGCCTTGCCCGATACTCTCGTCACGTCGTCCGGCCAGATCACCAATGCGGTCTACGGCTTTACCGCGATGCTGATCAAGCTTCTTGCCGATGAGCGACCCCAGGGCGTGGTTGTTTGTTTTGATAAAGGGGTACCGCAATTTCGCGTCGACCGCTACGCGGAATATAAGGCGGGACGAGCGGCAACTCCCGACTTGTTCAAGCAGCAGCTGCCGTTGATCCGCGAAGTGCTGAAGAGCCTGCGGATTCCGATGGTCGAATTAGAAGGCTATGAAGCTGACGATCTGTTGGCGACCTTGACCAAGCACGGTCGAGAAAAGGGTTGTGAGGTCGTTATCGTCACCGGCGACCGCGATATTCTTCAACTGGTTCGCGACGGCGTCTCCGTCATTATGACTCGGCGGGGCATCTCCGATGTTATCCGTTATGATGCTCCCACTGTGCTAGAGCGCTACGGTGTCTCGCCGGAGAAGTGGACTGACTTCGTCGCGCTCAAGGGCGAAACGTCGGACAACTTACCTGGGGTGCCCGGTGTCGGTGACAAAACCGCCGCGCAGCTGATCAATAAATATGGCGATATCGAGCAAGTGATCGCCCATGCCGACGAGCTTACGCCAAAACTGCGCGAGGCGATCAAGGAACGGGCCAATCAAGTCCGTATCAATAAAGAGCTTGGGCATTTGCTCGACGACGTCCATTTGGATCTCGATCCAGCGAAACTTCGCCTCGAGGCATGGGATGACGAAGCGGTGCGCAATCTCTTCATCTCACTTGAATTCCGTAGCCTGCACGAACGTCTCAAAGAGATCAAATTTCATGCTGCCGCGGCGCCGCCCGCGCTCGAAGTTGGTGAAATCTCGGAATTCAACTCTGAGACGGAGCTGCGTCAGGGCGAAGCCGTAGCGTTAGCCTGGAATGACGACTGGCTCGCCGTGTGTGATGGAGGCGGCGAAGCGCGAATTTTGTCGTTTGACGACGCAATGCACCGGCTGGCCGGCTGTCTCAAAGATCCTAACCGGCAAAAAATCGCTCATGATGCGAAATCGCTTTATCGCTCTGCTGTTAGTGCAGGAGTCGAAATCGAAGGACTCTATTGCGACACCAAGATCGCCGCTTATCTCCTCGAGCCAGGCTCCACGTCGGGATACACCGTGCGCGATACGGTGGGTCGTTATCTCGGAGTCTCCATCGATGCAGATAGAAGCGAGCCTCAAGCGGGGGAACAGGTCCCATTGTCTTTTGCCACCGACGAGAAAGAGACTGTTTGCCGGCAAGCCGTGGCGATTCGCGCCGTCGCTCCGGTCGTGGAAGAGCAACTGCGTGCTCAAGGCATCTGGGAGCTTGCGACAACCCTGGAGTTTCCTTTGATCCAAGTGCTCGCACGCATGGAGCATAACGGAATTCTCGTCGACCGCGGCTATCTTGAGAAGCTAGATGCTGACTTCGGGCAAAAAACGACAACTCTGGAGCGCACGATCCAGCAGCTCGCGGGAGAGGAATTCAACGTAAACTCCAATCTGCAGCTCCAGCGCATTCTCTTTGAAAAGTTGGCTTTGCCAAAAACTCGCAGGATCAAAACCGGTTACTCCACGGATGCCGCGGAGCTGGAAAAGCTGGCCGGTAGCCATCCAATCGTCGCCTCGTTGCTCGAATATCGCGAGGTCTCGAAGCTGAAGAACGGCTTTAGCGAAATGCTGCTGGCGCTCATCGACCCACAGAGCCAGCGAATCCATACGACCTACGAGCAGACTACGGCGGCGACCGGGCGTTTGTCATCGACGGCCCCCAACTTGCAGAACATTCCGATTCGAGGCGAACTCGGCCGCCAAATCCGCCGTGCTTTCATTGCGCCGCCCGGCCACGTGTTGCTGTCAGCGGACTACTCACAGATCGAGCTCAGGGTGCTCGCACATCTTTGCGAGGATGAGACCTTTTGCCAGGCGTTTGCGCAGGGGCATGACTTTCACGCAACCATCGCCGCCAAGGTCTATGGCGTCGGTTTGAGCGACGTGACCTCGACCATGCGCAATCAAGTCAAACAGTTCTCCTATGGCATTGCTTACGGCATGTCGACCTACGGAGTCTCGCAGCGGCTCGGCGTAGAAATGGACGAAGCCGCGAGTTTTGTCGAAACTTACTATGCGCAATTTCCCAAAGTGAGGGAGTTTCTTACAGCGCAAGTGGAGAAGGCAAAGATCGACGGGTTCACCACCACGATGTTCGGACGCCGCCGGTATCTGCCGGAACTTCTTTCCTCCAACTACCGCCTCCGCACACTAGGGGAGCGCATGGCGCTCAACGCCCCGATCCAAGGAAGCGCCGCCGATATTATCAAGAAGGCGATGATCGGTGTCGAGGCCGCCTTGCGCAAAGAGCCGGTTGCCAAAATGCTCCTCACTGTCCACGACGAACTGGTTTTCGAAGTGCCGACGGACAAGTTGGATCGAGCGCGCGCGTTAATTGAAA
>DASXSW010000176.1:0-7453 GCA_036505755.1 Binatia bacterium
CCAGTACTTTGTAGGTCGTTTCTTTATCGGTGAAAAGTATTTTCATCGCCTCGGCGGTCACGCGCACAAATTTTTCGATGACCGGACCGCGCGTATTGATTATGGACCGGCGCGTGATCAAAGTTGCAGCAGCAAAAGGAATCTGCAGATCCGGTCCGTAAACGACATAACGAAAACCCTGAGCGGCTGCTCGAGTGCCGCCCGATGGGCCGGTCATCGTCGCGGCATCGACCGCTCCGCTGAATAACGCCGCGAGATTTTCGACCTGGCCGCCGGTCTGAATAAAAGTCACATCCGTCGGTTCCATACCGTTTTTTCGCAGAGCCTGGATGATGAAATAGTGCGAATTGCTGCCGAGCCGGGACACGCCCAGCTTTTTCCCTTTGAGATCTTCCGGTCTTTTGATCTCCGGCTTGGCTAGAATACTGTGCGTCAACGTGTTCTTGGCGCTGGCGACAAAAACCAAGTCGGTGGCGCCTTGGGCGTGGGCACGGATGATCGCTTCGCCCCCACTAATAGCGACCTGGGCGTCGCCGCCCAAGATTGCTGCGGTAACCAACGGGGCTGAAGAAATATAAACCAACTGGAAGTCCAAATCGTATTTCCGATACAGGCCAACCTCTTCGGCGATCCACGGCATCGCTTGCGACATGGTTCGCGCCGAGTGAAAACCGATCAGTTTATCGGCGGCCAGTCCATGCAGCGAAGAAAACCCGAGCGCGAGAAAGATAAAGAGAAATCGCCAAACGCAAACAAACTCGGGGCATGACTTCATGAGAGACACCTCCGGAATGAACTACTCAGTTGCAGCCTTCGATCGCGAGTCGTCAGCAGAAGTTTATCGTAAAAACCAGCGCGACATTAGCAAAAAGAGCCGCTCGCTACTAGTCTACATGAGCCGAAGAGAGAGTGCCCAACGACTTCGATCAGTATATCGTAGGATTGCAAAAGGCATCCTTGCGGTCTCGGCATCCTGACGCGATGAACTGTAGGGGCGACCGGCCAGTCGCCCCGCACACAAAACCGTAAAGGACGCCAAGGAAGAGTTGTAGAGCTGAGATTTTTTCAGGATAATGAACGGCGGGCACAGCTAGCGTTTTCCGAGGAGGTCTGAAATGAGAAGCACACGGATCACGGTGAACCCCAAACAAATGGACGGAGTACCCTGCATCAGAAATCTTCGTATTCCTGTCGCGACGGTGGTGGGGATGCTGGCCGACGGCATGACGGAGAAAGAAATACTCGATGCCTATCCCGATCTCGAAGCCGACGATATTCGCGCCGCCTTGCGTTTTGCTGCCGAAGCCGTACGCGAACGAGAGTTACCCCTCGTCGGTAATCCGTGAATTTCCTGATCGACAGCTCACTATCACCCACGGTCGCAGAAACTCTGCGGCAAGCTGGCCACGATGCGGTCCATGTTCGCCATTACGGTATTCACAAGGCGGAAGACGAAATCGTTTTTGATCGAGCCGCTGAGGAAGATCGCGTCGTCGTATCGGCCGACACCCGTTTCGCAACTGTCTTGTCGCTGCGGCACGCTTTCAAACCATCGGTCATTGTGTTTCGCCGGTTATCGCCGCGCCGCACCGAAGCGCTAGCGAATTTGCTGCTCACAAACTTACCTAACATCACTGCTCTGCTCGACCTCGGCAGTATCGTCATTTTCGAAGAAGCACGGTTGCGCGGTCGTACGTTTAGGCCATTACCCTTGAAGTCGGGCAAGGACAGCCACGAATAAGACGGAAATCGTAGCAGGCAATTGATACGAGCGCACGGGAAAAAACCGCGAGCCTTTTAGCTCGATGCCTGGAAGGAGAAACCGATGAAGGTATCCGTATGCCGTATTCTTTTTAGCGTTTTTTCTCTGACTCTCGCCTTGACCGTACTCGCTCGGGCACAATCCAATCCTTCCAGCACAGAAAACGCCAAGAAGGAAGGGGAAGTGATTTGGTACGGCTCTCTGACTGGCGGGACGATCGTCGCGAGGATTATCAAAGCATTCGAAGATAAATACCCGCCCATCAAGGTCAAGTACCTCCGCATGGGAGGCGCCGGACTGATTGAAAGAATCAGGAGCGAGGCTCGAACCGGAAGATTTCTCTGGGATGTCGCGACCGCCGAGTACATCCAGTTTTTCCAGTTGCCGAAGCACGTGAACCTTGCCAAATACTTCACACCGGAGTTTCAGAAATTTGCTGAGCCGCATCGGGATCCGAACGGAACTTGGATAAGCATCTACGGCGCCATCGCCACCATCGGCTGGAATACGCGGATGGTCAAACCAGCCGACGCGCCGAAGGATTGGAAGAATCTGGTAGAGCCCAAGTGGAAAGGAAAGAAAATCGGCCTGCCTGCCGAAGCCTATCAATGGTACGGCGGGATGGTCGCCTATCTGGGAGACAAGGCAGGCCGTGAATACATGCACGCGCTGGCCGATCAAGATCCGCAAGCGCAACAAGGATACACCAACACGTCGAATCTCCTCGTAGCCGGAGAGTTTCCCGTCGCGGTCATCAGAGCGCACCGGATCGAACTTGCGCGAGCGAAAGGCGCGCCCGTGGATTGGTCCGCGGAAGCCAATCCAATCGTCTACAGCATCCATCCGATCGGCATATCCGAAAAAGCGCCTCACGCCAGCGCGGCCAGACTTTTTTACGATTTCGTGGCGTCGGTGGAAGGCCAGGGGCTTTTCACCGAAGAGGGCTTCACCAGCTCCCACGCTGGAGTCAAGTCGCGCTTTCCGAGGGTAAGCCTCGACAGAATCAAACATCCGGCGCCGCCCGACGCCAAAGTGAGCGAGCGCATCGAGACATGGCTGAAAGAGCACCAGCAGACGTTTCACGTACAGACAGGTAGCAGATAGGGAACGGAGCGGTCGAAATCAGATGTTGGAATAATAGAGTATTGGAGTACTGGAGTGTTGGTTCGGAAACGCATCACTCCAATATTCCACGACTCCAACACTCCAGCAGGCTTCTATGGCAACTCCTCCAGTAGCCGGCCATAGCCCGTCACGGGCTCGCGCACGTGAAACGCTTTTGCACGTCCCAAAGTTTCGTGGCCAGGTTGTAGATCACCGGCACCTGCAGATCTTGTTCAAGTAGCCGCACAACTTTCAGTAAGCGCCAGCCGGAGCCGAGCATATAGATCGCATCGGCATCCGGATGTTTTAGAAAGGCTTTCTTCGTGTGTTTATAGATCTCTTCGCCCGATAGCTTGCCCACGTCTTTGAAGGCGACTTCGATGCCCTCCATCGCTTTAACGACGATACCCGCTTCGCTGAAGTAGCGCGTGAAAATCCGATTCATGTTGTCCCCGAAGTAAATAACGCCGACGAGGCTCTTGGCTCCCAGCGCGCGCATCGCCTCGATCTGGGATCTACCCGAAGTGGTGACGGGCACGCCGATCTTGGCCTCGAGTTTCCTGACGATTTTATCCTCGCCCTGAAAGCCATGCACCATCATCGGCGGAGCGCCGCCGATGTGAATCAAGTCCGCACCAAGCTCCGCCAGTTGCGCCGCCTTTTGCTTGTAGTCCTCCAGCACATCGCGAAACTCCTGCTCGGTTCCGGACCTGATCCCGACCGTGAGCGGAATCACTCCGATCCCTTCGGGAAGCAGGCGAATAAAATCTTCTAATGAACCCGGCCGATACGTGGGCTTGATATCACCGACGACGCCCCGCCAACTTTCAAACATCTCCAACCTCGCTTCGATTCAATATGACGCGCCCACCGCAGTGTGCGGCGGCGCATCGAGCGGAACATTAGGCGGAACCGCGGTAAAGGTCAAGAATCCTCGGTGGTGGTACAGTTAAGCCTAAGATCTCTCACTTCGTTCGAGATGACAAAGCGATTATTTGTTGTCATTCCGAGCGGAGCGAGGAATCTTTCTCGTCGTGAATATTGCGGCAGAATCAAAATGAACCACCAGCCAATCCTGCGTCGACCGCAGCGCAAAGCATTCGATGAAGCCTTGACCGAAGTGCAAGCAAGGTGTTACGCAATCGTCACACGAGAATACATGGGAAGACAAACATGAAGATCGTCGTGTTCGGACCGGAACGTCGAGCGGGTGCTTTGGTAGACGAAAGAGTTATCGATCTCAATTACGGCTTGGCGAAGTATTTAAGCGAACGTGGTGAAACGAATGCGGCGGAACAAGCGGCTTCACGGCTACCGTCCCGGTTGTTATCGCTTATCGAACGGGGCCCCGCCGGATTGGCAGACGCGCAGGCGGTGATCGATCACTTCATTAAATTGTCCCCCGCCGACGACCGCGGCGAACTGAGGGCCGTTCACAACTTGAACGACGTGAAGCTGCACGCCCCGTGGCCGGAGCGGCGCATCGCCTGCGTCGGCGGCAACTACGCAGCCCATCTGGCCGGTATGTGGGCGAATCGGCTGGGCAAAACCGACGTCAGCATCGAGCAAATCACCGAGGAAGCAAAGAAAGCCGGCCAGTGGGGATTTTGGAAAGTGCCGGCTGAAGTTGCAGGACCAAATGACACGATCCCCTTCCCAAAACGCGTGACTTATTTCGATTACGAAGGCGAAATTGCTGTCGTCATCGGCAAGCGGGGCAAGAACATTCCTGCCGAGCGAATCCGCGAATACGTTTGGGGCGTCACTTTATTTCATGACTGGAGCATTCGTGACGGCGGCGGTGTCGACCGGGTCGTGAGCTACAACCTGCAGAAAAATTTCGATGGCGCGGTGTCGATGGGTCCGTGCATTGTCGTCGGCGAGTTGGACCAGCAAGACATCGATGCCGAAACCCGCGTCAACGGCGTGGTGCGCCAGAGCTACAACACCAGTGAAATGATTTGGTCGTTCGGCGAAGTGTTGGAATATCTGTCTCAGGACTTTACTTTCGTGCCGGGTGACGTGATTGCCGGTGGCACATCGGCGGGAACTGCTGCGGACAAATCGCGGCGAGGATCAGATGGCAAGCGACCGCTCGATCTGTTTCTCAAGGTCGGTGATACCGTGGAAGTGTCGTCGTCCAAGATCGGCGCTCTGTCGAACAAGATCGTCGCAAGCGACTAGCCCCCTCCTTCATCCTCCCCCGCACGCGGGGGAGGAAAGAGGTGGGGGCCAGTAATACGGCTAACGGTTCGCTAGCGAAGAAGGATTATCGATGGACTTCAACCTACCCGAAGAAATTCAAATCTTGAAAGACACCGTGCGCCGCTTCGTCGACAAGGAACTGATTCCCCTGGAGCACGAGTACCGGCACGACAGTGAAACGGCGATGCCGGAGCATCTGCTCAGGCCGCTCCAGGAAAAAACCAAAGCCATGGGGCTCTGGATGCTTGATGTGCCGGCGGAGTACGGCGGCGCCGGCCTCGGACTTTTGCCGCGTTGCGTGATTCACGAGGAAATCGCTCGCGCGGCTTCTCTCCCCTTCCGCGGCCTTGAACTCTTTGGACCGGAAGTGAGGCCCGTGCTGTTTCACTGCAATGAAGAACAAAAAGAACGATTTCTGCAACCAGTGCTACGCGGCGAGATTAAATTTTGCTTTGCTCAGACAGAGCCTGACGCAGGCAGCGATCCCGCGAACATGCGCACCCGCGCCGTGCATGATCGCGACTCATTCATCATCAACGGCACCAAGCGTTTCATAACCGGCGCAGGGCGCGCCGATTACACGCAACTCATGGCGGTGACCGATCCGGAGAAAAAGGCGCGCGGCGGAATCACCTGTTTCGCGGTTGATCTAAAGAGCCCCGGCGTCGTCCTCGAACGACAGTGGCCGACGATGATGGGCGAAGCGCCATGGCAAATTCTTTTCGACAATGTGCGCGTGCCAGCGGCAAACGTTATCGGTCCGATCGGCGGCGGCTTTTCACTGGCGCAAAAATGGATCGGCGAAGGCAGGATCCGGGGCCACGGCGCGCGGCCGGTGGGCATCGCTCGGCGCGCCCTCGACATGATGATCGAATATTCCAAAGTTCGCGTCACGTTCGGCCGGCCGCTCGCCGACCGGCAAGCGATCCAGTTCATGATCGCCGACTCCGCGATGGAGCTGCACGCGGTGCGGAATATGGTCTACGAGTGCGCCTGGCGCGTCGATAGAGGTGAAGATGTCCGCGACTTTTCTTATATGGTCAAAGTAATGGCCACTGAGATGGCGAGTCGCGTCATCGACCGCGCGATTCAGATCCACGGCGGATTAGGCTTAATGAAAGAATTGCCGCTCGAATGGTGGTACCGGCAAATCCGGAGCACGCGAATCACAGAAGGCGCCAACGAAGTGTTGCGCTGGCGGCTCGGGCAAAATCTAATCCGAGCGCATCACTGAAATCTATCGAGCAGCGTGCCAAGGAGCACAAGGCGCCGGCCTAATGGGTACAGCCGTTACAGGGGGTTCTCTTTTTCGCTTCGCCCTGGGGAGAGGCCGCCGCACAGCGGCGGGTGGACAGACCGAGCGCTCTTTCCTTGTGTCTTTACAGGGGCAAAATAGCGGGGGTCAAGGCAAAACTGCGAGGTCAAGCGTAATATTTGTTATTCTCCAACTCGAGGTGCTATTTTCTGTCTAAATGGCGCGTGTCACGCCTGACCCCTTCCGCTCTCTTCGAGGCAATCTTTATGGCTAAAACAGGACCACTGAATAGACTACTTGTTCTGCTATTGTTTTTCGCTTTTCCAACAGTGAGGCTTATTGCCGCCGAGGGTGCAGCTACCATAGCTTTCTATCGAGCGACTAAGGATCAAGCTGTATACACGAAAAGTCCGGCGAAATATGAGCACGTCGTGGTTAATGATCGGACCGGAAGACTAGAATACTACAAGGACCGGCAGCCAGCACACGCGATTCCCAAGAGTGCCATAGAATCAGTCATTGTAAAGGAAATGCAGGTTTACACTGCCACCGGCGAACCTATCCCTGAAGCTAAGTCAAATCCGCAAAGCAAAAGTACGCGCCGCGTGTTTAGAGGTTATGAACTCATTTTCAAGATCAAGTCACCGGAAGGTAAGAATTTTAGCGTCTTTACTGAAAAAAATAAGCAAGGCTTTTTCGAAACGATAATTGGCAAGCAAAGCATCGGCCTGCAAGAATTCGATTTGCCATTTGAACCCGACGAATCCGGCAGCTTGGAGTTTACAGTTTATCTTCGGGAAGATGCTGGTAGTGGCAAGCTCAAAGAAATGCTGTCTTCTTTTAAAGAACTCGTCATTTTGAAGTGAGTCTGGGAACCGGATTTAGAGGGCACGTGGGTCAGATTTGGCGTCTGATATTTGCTATTTGCCGATGAGAGATGCAAACCCTCACCTGCCCTCTCCCAAAGGGCGAGGTTAAATTCAGGGAAATCCTGCAGTTCACGAAATGACCCGCTAATTCTCCAAAATCTTTTTTACGCGTTCCATGACGTCCGCCGGTTGACTGGTGACTTCTTTCGCCAGGTTCTGCATCTCGTCCCACGAAACCGGCTCCAAGTCATAGCGACG
>DASXSW010000177.1:0-4484 GCA_036505755.1 Binatia bacterium
GGATAGCCGCTGACGATCTGGGTTTTGATGCCGAGAGTTTCCTCGAGCAGCCGGGGAATATAGTGGCCGGTGGAGCCGGTGCCGGTGCTGCCGCATTTGGCTGGCTCCTTGGCATTGCGCAGATCTTCAACGGTCTTGAACGGCGCGTCGGCGCGCATGTAGTAGACGACGTCGTTTTTTTCCGGCGAGCCGATCCAGTTAAATTTTCCCCAATCGAATTTCACTTCGGATCGGCCCACCAGTTGATCGAAATATAGCGCAGGATTGACAGCGCCGAGGGTCAAGCCATCGGGCTTGGCGACGCCGTACACATAGTTGGCGCCGATGATGTTGCCGGCCCCGGGCATGTTTTGCACCACGATGGACGGGTTTCCTGGGATATACTTGACGATGTGACGGGCCGTGAGACGGGCCCAGAGATCGTAGCCTCCGCCGACGGTTGAAGCGACTACCATCGTGATGGTTTTGCCTTGGTAGAAATTCGCTTGCGCGAATAATTGTTCAAGGTTCAAAGGGTTCAAAAGTTCAAGGCCAGAAAAGATCAAGAGTCCGAGAACCTTGAACACTTGAACCTTTGAACTTTTGAACCAGTGCTGGAGGCTCTTCAAGGTAGGAGGCATCAACACCTCGGTTGGTTAGCGACCCGCTGCATAATATTTTAGTTTCCGAGCACCCACTTCATCCGCTCGATCACTTCTTTGGGTTGGGTTATGACTTCCTGCGAAAGCTGCTCCATCTCTTCGCCGGTTAGCGGGTTGATATCCCAACGTTGTTTTTTCGTTTCCGCGACGAGCTCCGGGTCTTTCAAAGTTTTGAGATAGGCTTCACGCAGCAGCTTGAGCCGGTCGGGCGGGATGCCCGGCGTAACCGCGATGGGACGGCCGAGCGTGGCCGCGACCAAGATCACCCGCGTGAGGCGCTTGCCGGCTTCAGCCGTTTTATGTTGATCCATGAGCTCGTAAATCGTCGGCACGTCACCCAAACGAGCATCGCGCTTACGGTTGGTTTGCAGCAGCACGCGGACAAACCCTTTTTTGTGCCAGGAAATATACGGTTCCCGTCCGAAGAAAGTCGCCACCAAAGGCGACCAACAATGGACCTCGCCGCGCTCGACGGCCAAATCGATTTCCGAGCCGCCGGGGTAACCGCTGACGATGGTGTGTTTGGTGCCCAGCACTTCGTCGAGGAGGCGGGGGATGTAAAATCCGGTTGTGCCGGTCCCCGAGCTGCCGCAGCGGGGCGGCTCATTGGCCTTGCGGATATCGTCGATCGTTCGATAGGGCGAGTCGGCGCGCATGTAGTGAATGATGTCGTTCTGTTCCGGCGAGCCGATCCAGCCGATCTTAGCGAAATCGAATTTGACTTCCGTCCGGCCGACCAGCTGATCGAAATAGATCGCCGGCAGGATCGCGCCGAGGGTAAGACCGTCGGGCTTGGCGACGTTATAAAGATAATTCGTCGCCACGATGGAAGCGGCGCCGGGCATATTTTGCACCAGGATCGTGGGATTGCCGGGTAGATACTTGCCGTAGTAGCGCGCCAAGACGCGCGCCCATAGGTCGTAGCCGCCGCCGGTAGACGAGCCGACGACGATTCTAATCGTTTTGCCTTGGTAGAAATTCGCTTGCGCGAATACTGGTTCAAGGTTCAAAGGGTTCAAAAGTTCAAAGACGGAAACAACCAAGAGTCCGAGAACATTGAACGCTTGAACCCTTGAACTTTTGAACGCCCTTACCATGTATTATGTTCGTCTGCGGCGGTACGCCGTTACATGCCGATCAGCTTTTTGACTCTCTCCACGATGTCCGGCGGCGCGCTCATGACTTCTTTGGCGAGCGCGTCGAGCTCTTCGCCGCTGGCCGGGTCGATGTCGAGGCGGCGTCTTTCCGCTTCAGCCAGAAGGGCGGGGTCGTTGATCGTTTTGCTGAACGCCTCGCGGATTATTTTTACCCGGTCGGCGGGCACGCCCGGCGGTAAAACAATCGGACGCCCGAACTCGTCCGCTGCTACGACAACTTTCACTAGACGCCGAACATTCTCCGCGGTTTTGTACTTCTCCATCAACTCGTTAAACAGCGGTACATCTTTGAGCCGTGCGTCGCGCTTACTCCCGGTCTGATAAAGCACGCGGACAAAATTCTTTTTGCGCCAGGTAATAAACGGCTCACGGGCGAAGTAGGCGTTGATCGTAAAGGCCCGGCACTGAACTTCGCCGCGCTCGACGGCGAGGTCGATATCTGACCCGGCAACATAACCTGAGACAACTTCGAACTTGGCGCCAATCGCATCTTCCAAGAGTTTCGGCATGTAGTAGGCGGTTGAAGTGACACCGGTCGCGCCGCATTTCGGCGGAGTCGATGCGGTGCGAATGTCTTCGATGGTTTTGTACGGCGTGTCGGCGCGCATATACATGAGGCTGTTGGAGCTCACCGTGCTGCCGATCCAGATGAACTTGGTCCAGTCGAATTTGGCTTCGGGGCGTTTGGCGAGTTGCTCGAAGTAGAGCGCGGGATAAATCGCGCCGAGGGTTAGACCGTCAGGTTTGGCAATATTGTAAACCTGATTGGTGCCGATCAACCCCGCCGCGCCGGCGACGTTTTGAATGATGATGTTTGGATTGCCGGGAATATGCTTCGTCATGAACTCCGCCACTAGACGAGGGTAGAGATCGTAGACGTCGCCCGGCTTGGCGGCCGCTATGATCGTGATCGTCTTGCCTTGATAAAAAGGCGTCTGCGCTTGCAGGTGAGAGTGCAGGAGTGAGACGAATAGAACGAATAAGATAAATAGCAGTTTGACAATCATGTTTTCTCCTATTTCTTATGCCGCCTTGAAAAAAAGCATTCAGGGAGTCGCGCACATATCATTCGCCCAAGAGCTTGCGCATGCGGGTGACGATTTCCGCCGGGGTGGCCATGACGTCTTTCGCCAGTGATTCCATGTCGTCCCATTTGGTGTGGTCGATTTCGAGTCGTCTCTTTTCCGCTTCTGCGAGGAGCGCTGGGTCGGCGATCGTCTTGTCGAAGGAATCGCGCAAAATTTTCATGCGATCCGCCGGTACCCCCGGCGCGGCGACGATCGGACGACCAAAATCTCCGGAGGCCAGAATGACTTTGGCGAGGCGCCTGCCGCTCTCGTTGGTTTTGTACTTGTCCATCAACTCATAGATCGTCGGCGAGTCTTTAATTCGCCCGTCCCGTTTGCTGCCGGTCTGGATCAAAACGTTGGTAAAATTGCGCTTGCGCCAGGAAATAAACGGCTCGCGAGCAAAATACGCGGTAATAGTAAACGCTCGGCACTGAAGTTCGCCCCGTTCCACCGCGAGGTCGATATCCTGTCCCGAGGTGTAACCCGAAACGATGTCGAATTTCGTCCCGAGGGTTTCGTCGATGATCTTTGGGATGTAGAATCCCGCTGAACTGATATCCGTGGCGCCGCATTTTGGCGCGCTTGCCGCTTTGCGCACGTCTTCGATCGATCTGTACGGCGTATCGGCGCGCATATACAAGAGCTGATTCGATGTGACGGTGCTGCCGATCCAGCCAAATTTTGCCCAGTCATATTTGACTTCAGGCTTCTTAATCAGCTGGTTGAAATAAAGCGCGGGATAGATCGCACCGAGAGTCAACCCGTCGGGCTTGGCGATGTTGTAAACCTGGTTGGCTGCGATCAATGAGCCAGCGCCAGGCACGTTCTGGACGATGATAGTCGGATTGCCCGGAATATGTCTGGGCCACAATTCCGACAGCAGGCGCGGGTAGAGATCGTAAACATCACCGGCTTTGGTGCCGACGACGATTGTGATGGTCTTGCCTTGATAGAAGGGGGCCTGTGCGAACAGAGATGAACTCCACCCGAGCGTGAGCACTAGGACGAGAAGCGAAACCATAAAATTTCTCCTTACCCCGAAAAATCTGGCACGAGCATATCCTCCGAGGCTGCCTCAATACAATTCTAACCGATATGCCGACAGCGTTGTTTTTTCATTTTGTCCACGGCATCGGCTGTTGCCGCTAGCCGTTCTTTGGCCTGGATCTGAACGACACTTCATTTCGCCGATTGCTAGCACGCCCTATTAGACTAGTTGCCGAGAATCTTTTTCACGCGGGCCAGCACTTCGGGCGGCTGCTGTAAGATCTGCGTGGCAAGCTTTTCGAGATTGTCACCGGACTCGGGATCGACGTCCATCTTCTGCTTCTGTGTTTCTGCGAGCAGCTCGGAATCTTTCATCGACTGATCGAAAGCGTGGCGCAGCGTCTTGAGATGTTCCGGATTTGTGCCGGGGCCGGCAATAATCGGTCGTCCGAAGGACTCCGCAGCGAGGATTACTTGGGCGACGCGACGGCTGTTCTCCGGCACCTTTTCTTTGTCGAAGATTTCGGCGAGCGTCGGCGTGTCGGGAAGTCGTTCGTCACGCTTCTTGCCGGTAAAGAGCAACACGCGAACAAAGTTTTTCTTCTGCCAGCTCAGAAAGGGCTCGCGAC
>DASXSW010000178.1:0-8299 GCA_036505755.1 Binatia bacterium
GCTGCCCTTCGGCATCGCCCAGATCGGCAAGTCGTTTCGCAACGAGATCACGCCGGGTAATTTTACGTTTCGCACACGCGAGTTCGAGCAGATGGAGATCGAGTTTTTCGTCATGCCGGGGACCGATGAAGAGTGGCACCAGCGCTGGATCGACGAGCGCTTCGCCTGGTACCCGCGCTACGGCATACGCCAGGAAAATCTCCGTCTGCGCGAGCACGACAAAGACGAGCTGGCACACTACGCCAAGCGCACCGCCGATATCGAATACCTTTTTCCGATCGGGTGGAGCGAGCTCGAAGGGATCGCCAATCGCACGGATTTCGATCTCAAACAGCATGCGCAGTTCAGCGGCAGAGCCTTGGACTATTTCGACGAGGAGAGCAAGCAAAAAATTGTGCCCTTCGTTATCGAGCCCTCGGCCGGAGCGGATCGCGCGACGTTGGCATTTCTCGTCGACGCCTATTGCGAGGAAGAAGTGAGGGGCGAGAAGCGAGTCGTGCTGAACTTTCATCCCGAGCTGGCGCCCATCAAGTTCGCGGTGTTGCCGCTGCTCAAAAAGAACGATCGGATCGTGGAAACCGCCAATAAACTGACTGCCGACCTGCGCAAGCGGTGGCATTCGGTTTATGACGACACGGCGTCCATCGGTCGTCTCTATCGCCGTCAGGATGAAGTAGGCACGCCATTCTGTGTCACGGTCGACGTACAAACCGTCGGTGATGAGAAATCACCGGCCGACGAGAAGGTCACGATTCGGGACCGCAATACGATGCAACAAATCCGTGTTCCCATGAGTGCTTTGGAAACTTTAATGGATCGGCTCATGGCGGGAAAGTGGGCGGATACCGTTCAGGAATTCGGTCTATTTAAAGACTGATCTCAATCCGCCAAAATCCGATCTCTCCTAAAAGAAGGGATTCTTCAGATTTCGAGTGGGTTGCGAGGATCGAATCCGTTCGCTCTAGCGTTGACAAGCTCGGGATGAAAGGCCGGGTTGCGATTGTGCCCTGAGCGAGGTCGAATGGGTGACCGTTTCAGTGCTACCCACTCTAAATCCGAAGAGCTAAAAAAAGGACGTCGCGATTCTTCGCTATTACCACCGCGTTAAGTTTCTCGTCGACCGTTACCGGCATTTTCTTATCCTCGGCATTCTCTCGCTTGTCGGAACCGATCTCGCCGGTATCACTCTGCCCTGGCTAATCAAGGACGGTATCGACACGGCGCTGCGCGCGTCGGAGAGCGGTCGATCCTTGCTCAAATATCCTTTGTTGATCCTCGGTGCCGCCGCGTTGCAGGGATTTTTCCGCTACTGTTGGCGCATCAACATTCACGGTTTCTCGCGGCGCTGCGAAGCCGATTTGCGCGATCGCGTTTTTTCCCATTTGCAGAAGCTGCCGCTCAGTTACTTTCAGTACGCCAAAACCGGCGATCTGATGTCGCGCCTGACCAATGACATTCACGCGGTGCGCGAGCTGATGGGGTTCGGCTCGCTGGCCATCGTCGACGCCGTGGTCGTGATTGTTTTCAGCCTCACACTGATGATCACCATTAACCCCTGGCTCGCGTTCTGGTCGATGCTCGCCATGCCGCTTATTCCGATTGTCGTGCGATTTTTCGGGCGGCAAATCTTTCGCCGGTCGCGCGATACCCAGGCGCAGCTCAGCGACATGAGTGCTTACGTGCTGGAAAATTTATCCGGCATTCGCGTCGTGCAGGCCTATGCCCAAGAGCAAAACCAGATCCGCGGCTTCGACGCGATCAGCTCCGAATACCGGCGCAAATCCATGTGGCTCGCCACGCTGTGGGGGATTTTTTGGCCGCTCATGCAGGTAATGGCGGGGTTGGCGGCCACCGTGGTGCTGTGGCTCGGCGGACGCCAAGTTCTCCAGGGCACGATGACGTTGGGCGAGTACGTCGCCTTCACCGGATATTTGGGGATGCTCACTTGGCCGCTGATGGCGATCGGCTATACGGCCAACCAATACCAGCGCGGCACCGCAGCGCTCAGCCGCATCGCGGAAGTGTTGGACACGCCGATTTCGCCGCGCTATCGAGCATTGCCGGCGTCCAACGGTTCTCCGCCGATCCGCGGCGCCATTGAGTTTCGTAACCTCACATTCGTCTATGCCGGCGCAGAAGCGCCCGCGCTAAAAAATATCAATTTGCAGATACCCGCTGGAACAGTTTGCGCGATCGTTGGCGAGACCGGATCCGGCAAGAGCACGCTGGTGAATTTGCTCTTGCGGCTTTACGAGCCCGAGGATCGGGCGATCTTCGTCGACGGCGTAGATATCAAGCAATTGCCGCGCGGTCGTTTGGAAGACGCCATCGGCTATGTGTCGCAAGATATTTTTCTTTTTTTCGGCTCGGTCAGGGACAATATTCTCCTCGGCGCGGAGAACGGCGAAACGGATCGACTGGACGAAGCGGCGCGCATTGCGCAACTGCTGCCCGCGATCGAGTTGTTCGGAGCGGGCTTCGACACCGTGATCGGCGAGCGCGGCATGCGCTTGTCCGGCGGCCAAAAGCAACGCACGGCGTTGGCCCGAGCGATCATCAAGAAGCCGCCGATCGTGATTCTGGACGATGCTTTTTCCAGTGTTGACGCCGAGACCGAGGAGGAAATCCTGCGCGAGTTAAAGCAGTTCACCCACGGTCGCACAACGTTGCTGATCTCGCATCGGCTCTCGACCGTGCGCGACGCGGACAGGATCGTTTATATGAGAGCCGGCGAGCTGATCGAGCAAGGTACTCACACGGAACTCATCGCGCGGCGTGGCGCCTACTACGGGCTTTACCGGCGCCAGAATTTGGCCCGCGAGGTCGAGTCCATGGCGCGCGCGGAAGGACGGCCGTGAGCGAAGAAGTTCATCAAGAAGACGAGATCCTCGGTAAGGCTTACGACGCCCGCCTGATGGCGCGCATCCTGCGTTATCTGCGGCCTTACTGGAAGCTGCTCGCGATCTCTTTCATTTTTCTGATGCTGCAGACGGGCAGCCAACTGCTCGGGCCGTACATCACCAAGGTCGCCATCGATCGCTATATCGCTGAGCGCGATGTGCACGGGCTCGATCTCATGGCGCTCGCCTATTTGGGCGTTGTCTGCGTCGGCTTCGTCGTGTTTTTTATTCAAACTTACACCACCGAATACATCGGCCAGCACGCGATGCACGACTTGCGCATGGAAGTCTTTTCTTACCTGCAACACCAGGACATGGCGTACTTCGACCGCAACGCCGTCGGGCGACTATTGACGCGAACGGTAAACGACGTGCAGACGCTCAACGAGCTTTTTAGCACCGGTGTGGTTGGCCTTCTCGGCGACGTCTCGATTGTTTTCGGCATCGCCGGCATGATGCTCTGGCTCGATTGGAAACTTGCGCTCGTATGCCTCGCCGCTTTCCCGGTGATTCTCTCCATCAGCCGCTTTTATCGGCGCCGGGCGCGCGAGGTTTATCGGGAAAGCCGGCTGATCCTCGGCCGTCTAAACGCCGGCTTACAAGAAAACATCGCCGGCGTGGCCACCGTCCAAGCCTTCGGTCAAGAAGAAAAAATGTACCGGCGCTTTCGTGAAGTGAACCTCAGTTACCGCGACGTGCTCTTGCGCAGCATCCGCTACAACGCGCTGTTTTTCCCGGTGATCGAAATTTTCAGCGCCCTGAGCATCGGCCTTTTGCTCTGGTACGGCGGCCAGCAGATTCTTGCCAGCGCGGTGCAGGCCGGTGTGATCGTGGCCTTTATTCAGTATGTCCAGCGCATGTACCAGCCGATTCGCGATCTGGCCGAGAAGTATAACATCATGCAGGCGGCGATGGCGTCGTCGGAAAGAATCTTTGCCTTGCTCGATACTTCGGAGACGATTAAAAACCCGGCGCAGGCGAAGAAAGTGGATCGCTTCGCCGGCGAGATTGAATTCAAAGACGTTTGGCTTTCCTACCGGGCGGGCGAGCCGGTGCTCAAAAATGTTTCTTTTCGGGTGCGCGCCGGCGAAAAAGTCGCGCTGGTCGGCGCCACGGGCGGTGGCAAGACATCGATCATTTCGGCGCTGTGCCGGTTTTACGACGTCGAGCGCGGCGCCATTCTCGTCGATGGCATCGACGTTCGCGAGTGGAACAAACAGGAGCTACGGCGGCATCTCGGACTCGTGCTACAGGATGTTTTCCTTTTTTCCGGCGATGTCGCGACCAACATCACGCTCGGCGACGAGCGCATCAGCGAGACGCAAATGCTGGAGGCGGCGCGCCGCGCGCATATCGCGCCGTTCATCAAGCGGCTACCGCATGGATATCGACAAGAAGTTCAAGAGCGCGGCTCGACGCTGTCGCAGGGGCAGCGACAACTATTGTCGTTTGCCCGCGCTTTGGCGTTCGATCCGAAGATCCTGATTCTCGACGAGGCGACCAGTTCCGTCGACACCAAGACCGAGACATTAATCCAAGAAGCGCTGCAGGAACTCCTCAAAAATCGTACCGCGCTGATCATCGCCCATCGTCTGTCGACGATAAAACACGCGGACCGTATCTTGGTCATTCACAAGGGTGAGATTTGGGAAGAGGGGAATCATGCGGAGTTACTGGCGCGCCGTGGGCTCTACGCGCGGCTCTACGATCTGCAGTATCGCTTTCAGGAAAGCGATGGCGCAGCCGCTGATTCCGTCGCAATGCCCTGACCCCCTCCTTCATCCTCCCCCGCAAGCGGGGGAGGAAAGAAGTGGGGGCGCCAAGACGCCAAGAACGCAAAAAATCGTTTCTCGACTACGCAACCAAGCCCACCGATGCGGCCGGACGAAAGCCCGGAAAGATTCGGCCCACGTCTCTTTGCCCTAAATGGCGCACAAAAACCTCGCTGCACACCGTTCGATAGTCGGTCGTCAAGTCAAGATCTCTGCCTTCGTAGAGAACTTCCGGCGCCAGGCCGGGCCAACGGCCGTAAACTTTGCCACCGCGGACGCGTCCGCCGAGAACGAACATGACGTTGGCGTGGCCGTGATCCGTGCCGCGATTGCCGTTTTCTCTTGCGGTTCGGCCAAATTCCGACATCGTCACGAGCACGATGTCTTCTACCCGGTCGCCCAAGTCTTGATAAAACGCCGCCAGCCCGTCGCCGAGTTCCTTGAGGCGATTGGCCAATTGGCCGGTGGCGCCGCCTTCAGCGACGTGAGTGTCCCAACCCTCGATTTCGTTGAAGGCGATTTCGAGTCCTACGTCGGCTTTGATCAGCCGGGCAATTTGCTTGAGCCCCACGCCGAACCTTCCTGCCGGGTAGCTTGCTGTGCTTGGCGGTATCTTCGATTCAATGGCCCGTAACCTTGCCATGGCGTCGAACAAACTCTTGCCGCCCTGCCGAAACAGCGGATCGGTTGAATTGGCATAGAGCTTTTCTAACGTGGGCGCCATTGCGACGTTGCGCAAGCGAAATTCTTCAATGGAAGACATGGACAGCGTCGGCGCGGCGCCGGCCAACATGCGCGGTGTCTGCGGGCTAACCGCGACGCCGCGAAACGGCGAAACACTGGCCTGTTTTTCGCTGAGGTAGCGATTGAGCCAACCATCCGGCGTGCTCTTGATTCCCGGCGTGCCGATCTCCATGTAATCCTGCGCGTCGAAATGCGAGCGGCTGTTATCCGGCGAGCCGGCGGCGTGAACGATCGCCAGCTTGCCGTTGTCGTAAATGGTTTTTAGCGACGCCAATGCGGGATGCAAAGCAAAATAACCGTCGAGATCGATGGCGCGTTCTTCACCCGCAGCCGGCTCTTTGACGGCAATACTCGGTCTGAGCGCGTAGTAGGCTTGGTCTTTGAACGGAATGACGACGTTAAGCCCGTCCATGCCGCCGCGCTGGAAGATGACGACCAGCGCTTTGCCGCGCCCGCCTTGTTCAGCGCCAGCAGCGCGCACGAGAAAACTCGGCGGCAGTCCCAATGCCAAAAAACCAATTCCGGTGGATTTAAGAAACGAGCGGCGTGAGTGATTCACGATTACCTCCGTTGAAATTCCGGGGCGGCGAGCAACAGGGCCGGGGCTTCTTTCTCGTCGGCTTCCGCGAGGGCTTGCCGCGTCACGGGCGAAAGAGAATCAGGAACGATCAGGCGGACCAAGGCTTGGGTGTCGCGCAGAGCGTTGGGCGGCACGCGGGCGCCATCGAGGCGGTTACCGACCAGATCGGCGGCGAAATTCATGCGCGTGAGCAGCATATCCGGGCTGATCCATGACGCACTGACGTCGGGGTAACCGGTCGGCGGCTGGGCCAAAAAGAGCGGTTCGCCCATGCGACCGAGATAGCGCAAGAGTTGCGGCGTCATTCTCGTCTCGGCGTTGGTGACCCGCAACGCGCTGGCAGCGAACTCCAACGGCTTTTTCACTTTGGCTTGATAAGCTTCCGGCGCGAAGAACTCGGGCGAGTCGACGATGGTTCGAACCACGGTCCGAATATCGCCATCGCTGCGGCGAAAAGCTTCGGCGGCGCGATCGACGACAGCCGGCGGCGGCTTATCAGCGACGAATCGGCGCGCGAGCTTGGTGGCGATAAACTTTGCCGTCGACGGATGGCGCGCCAACAGATCAATGACTTTAATTCCGTCATCCATACCACCCGCGGTGATGCGCGTTCCCAACACCGTTTTGACTCCTGGATCGTGTAGCCGGGGCTCGAAATGAAACTCGGCATCGCCGCGCGGCCGCACCAGCGTCCATCCCGTAAAGCAGCGCGCGACTTCACGCACATCTTGTTGCGTGTATCCGCCGTCGACTCCCAGAGTATGGAGCTCCATAAGCTCGCGCCCGTAGTTTTCATTGAGGCCACGGCGGCGTGCGTTGGCGGGCATTCGCGCGGGAGTGACATTCGGGCTGACGCTCAGCCAGTTATCCAGATAGAAGAGCATTGCCGGGCTCTGCGCCGTCGCCAACAACAGATCGCGAAACTTTCCCAAGGCGTGGGGCCGGATCGTGTCGCGGTCGTAGGAAGTCGTCAGCCACCGGTCGGCGCCCTTGGCGGCAAAAATATTGAAATGGTTGCTCCAGAAGTCGACCATCACTTCGTAGAGCTGGCGTTGGCTGTACACGGCGCGCAGTAGCCGCGCTTGCTGGAGCTCGAGGATGATGAAGCGTGGCGCATTCATTTCCCCCGGCATCGCCATGCCGCGTTCTTGCGCGACTTTAGGCGGCGGGTAAAGTTCAAACAGTTCTCGACTGCTGAGCCGCATGGTTTTTAGTGCCGCGACTTTCTCCTCAGCAATGTTGTCGGGAATTTTTTCCGGGGCGAGCTGTTCGTCGAGATAAGCGCGGAAGCCGAGCCGGTCAACCCGTTGAACCTCTTCCGGCGTCGGTCCAAAGCTGATCCGATTCAGGAAATGGAGGATTTTTTGCTCGTGGTTGAGTGGCGCGCTCATGGCTACTCCTTGTCGCAGCGTTACTGAACCTTGTCGCGTAGCTTTTCACGAAACTGTTTTCTTTCCTCGACACTGCCGTGCTCTTTAAGCTCGCGCATTTTTTCTCTGATCTCGCGTTTCTCTTGGGGCGGCAGCCGGTCAAAACGCTCGCGCATTTTTTCGCGCAGTTGCTGCTTTTCTTCCGGAGAAAGACGTTCGCGCCTTTCCAGGAGCTTTTGCCTGAGTTCTTGGCGCTTTTCCGGCGGCAAATCGCGCAACGTTTGGAATCGCCGTCTGAGTTCCTCGCGGCGCTCGGGCGGCAGCTCGCGCCAGCGTTGCCAACGTTCTTGGAGTCGCTCCCGTTGTTCCGGCGGGAGCTTTTGCCAGCGCTCGAAGTTTTTGCGCGCGACGGCCTTGTCCTCGGGCGAAAGCTGGCGCCAGGTCTCGAACTTTTTCTGCAGATCATCTTTTTCGCCGGGCGGCAAGTTCTGCCAACGCTGGAAGCGTTCGCGCATTTCCTGTTTTTCCTCAGATGTCATGTGCTGCCAGCGATCGAGCGCGTCCTTGTCCGCCTGCGCCAGGATCATCCCGCGTGGCGCCGATTGGCTCCAGGCCAGCGGAGTGAAAAGCAAAGTCGAAAGCCAAAGTACACTGAATGTCCTGGTCAAAAGCCTCACTTCAATGTCTCCTTCTTTTTTCCGGGCGTGGACTTTTGCGGCGCTGGGTTCTTTCCCTGATCGCCGGCATTTTCGACGACATGCATTTCGCGCAACATTTCCATTTGTTTCACCACTTCCATTTCACGAAGGAGCTCCATCATCTTTAACATCTCTCGATCGGGCGGCTCGTCCTTGGTTGCAGCGCCACCAGCCGAAGAAACGAGCAAAGCGAGAGATAGGATTAGTGCGCCTATCGGTCTCATTCCCGCTTGTT
>DASXSW010000179.1:0-8860 GCA_036505755.1 Binatia bacterium
GGGGCGCTTTTGATAATGAAGGTCGTGAACAAAATTTCCCAGCGAGTAGAGTATGGGCTTGCCCTTGTACACCTCGATGGCCTGGAGAACGTGAGAATGATGGCCGGTCACCATGTCTGCGCCGGCGTCGATGGCGAAATGACCCATCTCTGTCTGGTATTCCGTAAGCTCGCCGGTTCCGCCCGTCGTGGGTGACACGCCCCAGTGCCAGGACACAATCACTACGTCCGCGTCTTTTCGCGCTTTGCGAATATCCTCTTCCAGAGCCGCACGGGCCGCGCCGCGATCAGGAACAGTATGGATGATCGGTGGAGAGCCTGGCACATGGTGAACCCGAAGCCGGGGCTCGTAGAAAGTCTGGACGGGATAGTACGCAATACCGCCCCTGTCTTCTGTGGCTGCCGCTGTGATCGGATCGCACACCGAGGCGCGGCAGACGAAAGCGACCTTAGTTCCGTTGCGCTCGATAATGACGGGCTTTCGCGCTTCCGCGAAATTGCGGCCGCCGCCCCCGCGCACGATGCCAGCCTTATCGAGGACGTCCAGGCAACGCAAAAAAGGATCTAGGCCATGCCATGTGCTTGGATTGTTGGCGAGGTTCATGACGTTGAAGCCTGCCCGGACGTAGGAGTCGAACATCCACTCATCGGTTCGAGGGTGGTGGTCGTGGTCATGGGGCGCGAGATACTTGGCATCAGCCACCACGGTTTCCAGGTTGCAGAAGGCGATGTCTACATCTTTGAGTAGATGCTTGGCGGTCGCGAAGGCGGAATCGGGATCGGGGCGACCCACGAACGTATCGCCAACCAGCACCATATTGACGGCACTCATAATGAGCCTCACTCTCTAGAGTTGTGTATGGATTGCTGCTTTGAACGCAAACATTATTCGGTGACGGGCTATGATGTCAATCGAACAGCAAACGAAAACTGTTCCAGAGGTTCCAAGGGTTCCAGTGGTTGCAGGGTTCCAGCGCTTCGCTTAGTTCCAGAGGTTCCAAAGGTTCAAGCGTTGGCCGGCAAGCGGCAGTTCAAACCTAACGACGGTGTCCTCATGATTCACGTCGTAAAGAACACGAAACGAGTTTTTCGGCCCAAAACGCAATTCCCAAGTCGCCCGGAACGAGGCCGGCTCTTCAAGCGGTTTGCGGTTTCTAGGCTCCGTTGCGGGCGTGTGGGAAAGCTGCTCCTCGTCGTCGAGACATCACCGCCGCCTGATACCAACGGTGGGACGTCTCCTGTGATGGCGTACGACGAGAATCCGCACGACGTCGCCAACGATGCGAAACAAGAAATGATAAGGGAAGCGCTGCAAGTTCACGCGGCGAAAATCACGCTCGCGAATCGGGAAGGATTCCGGTCTCTCCGCGGCCTGCCGCATGTAATGTCGCAGCTCCGGCGTAAAATTCACGGGAGAGCTCCGGCGTCGCAACCCGCTCGTAGTATCCCATGATCTCGTCGATTTCCGAATAGACCTTCGGATGTAGGACGAGGCGCATCAGGTTCGGCGGCGCTCAATTTTTTGATCAAGTTGCTCCAGCGACAGGCCAGCGGACGGATTCGCTTCCAGCTCGGCATCGCGCCGAAGCGCCTCCGCTATGCCCTCGTCTTCGTCGTGGAGAACCGGTGGAAGCGATCCAAGCAGGTGAGCTGCCAGAACGGCCCTTTCGTTTTCAGACAAATCTTGAGCGAGCTTCTCAATTTCAGCGATCGTAGCCATGCGACGATTATAGTCGGCTCTCATCTGGAAGCAACTGGGCCCACCTCGTGGTCGGACCAACACAAGGTATTGATTCGGCGACACAAGATCGCATAAATAGATTGACACAGCGGCTTAGCGCTCAATTTTTTTCGTTGAAACGCAGCGCTTAACTATTGGAACGTCTGGAACAATTGGAACCTTTGGAACGTCTGAAACCGGCTTCGTTTGCATGGGAGGTAACCAGGTATGGCTTTGGTACGGTGCGTTACGGAAATGGGTATGGGAGTGGATGTTCACGGATTGGATTACACCGCTGCCGCCAAGCGGGCGGTGTTCGATGCGATTCATCACAGCAGCTTGGGATTCCCGCGGCTGGTAGGCAAGACCGCGGACGATATGCGTGTCGATGTAACCATCGGCGCGCCCAAGCCCGAGGCGGTGGATCGCCAGGCCGTACTGGAAACACTGCCTCACGGCGGCGGCCATATCAACGTGGTCCACGGCGGATTGCAGGTGCTGAATGAAAAGGGCGACGACGGCTGGCTGATTGCCAATGCCATCATTGTCGTCAGCATCGACGACGGCAAATAGCGGCCGGCAAGCGGCGGTTCAAACCTAACGGCGGTTCAAAGTTCAAGGTTCAATGTTGAAGGTCAGATTGGAAATTGGAGCCGGTTCAAAACGTTCCCAGGCGTTCAATCGCGCTCACTTACTACTGCGCCCGTGCAAGACGTTCCACCGTTGCGCTCCGTCCAACCGTTCAAATTGTTCGAGTACCCGAGCGGGTTTGACGTTAGACTAATCGCGATTCTACGCGATCCGTTTGGCACTGAGAAATCAGGGGAAAATTCCGCCTGTACCAACGCTGAGAAATGCCAGATCGCCTCTACCGGTAAATCTCATCGAAAAATCCCTGGGCTTCGAGCATGCGGATGTAGTGAAGATCCCAGAGTTTCACCGGATTGCCCGTCTCTTCCAGCTCTGGATACACGAGTTCCGCGATCCGATAGGCGTTATGTAGAGAGGTTATCTTGGGACAAAGCCGCGGCTCAAGGTTCGTGCGCATTCTCTGGTAAAAAATCTCCAGCTCAGCATCGTCTTTTATGCCCAGACGGTCCGCGACATTCCCGCCAAGGATTTCAAGCGTCTTTTCTTTGTCTTTATGAACCATAGCGATTCCCATCGCGATCGCTTTGATCATCCTGATATAGAGCTCAGGATTGTCCTGAACTAGCGGAACCAAACTGGTGAGCGTAATAGAGTTGACCATAGGGTAACGAGGCAGCAGTTGAGTGTGCAGTCCGAGGCGTTGGCAAGCTCTCTCTTGCGACGAGGGGGCAAATGCCACGTCCGCTTTGCCGTCAAGAAGGAGCTGCATTTTTTCGCCCTTTTCCAGCGGCTTGACGTCGAGCATTTCGGAGGAAAGCCCGGCGTCCCGCAAGTAGAGCTCATAGGTACCTCGGACATGGCTCGTCAGATGCCCCTCATGGTCGCAAAATTCCTGTTCGGCCAAAACCCGATCCTTCAAATCGTTCAAACCGGCTAGCGGCTTTGTACTGACCAGCATGTCCTGCGCCGTGTTCACTGTTTGGGCCATGCAGATCATCGGAACACCGTGCGCGACTCGCCAATGTGGCGTAATATGGCAGCCGAAGATCATGTTGCACCGACCGTCGAGAAGCTCATCCTCGGCATTGAGCGCTCGGCGCTCTAAATCCATACGGCTCACCTCAAGTCCCAAACGCTCCCAGATACCGCCGTATTTCATGAGAGAGATCATGGCGAGCTGTGAATGGTTAGAACGATAGATCACTTTCGCTTCCAGGGTCTTTGGTTGACTCATGCGTTGCCTCCTCTGATGTTTATTGCGCGGAGCATAGTCACATTGTGCGGAAACTGTCCACTGGCAGCGACGGACTAGTCCACGGTCTTGCCGTCAGATTATAACCAAAAGGTGGTGTGGTTAGACGTCACGATATAATCGAGCACCGACAGGCCGAAGCGTTTCTTGGGCTCGAAAACCCAGCGCAGATAACGACGGCGGTCGCACTTCCGACCGAGATGAACCTTCGATTGCTATCTTCGTGAAACGTCTCGAACGGAGCGCCTAGAAGCTCAGCCAAAGGCTGATCAGCCTCAGGCTGAGGTTGAACTGCTTGAACCCAGCCGTTGATGGGGTTGGCCTGCGGCACACCACAAAACTAAGAGTCAAGGAGATACGATATTGGGTAGTGATGCAGTTTGAAGGTCGTGGTTCAGTTTGGCAAAGATCTCTCACTTTGTTCGAGATGACACATGGCTCACGTAGTTGTCATTCCGAGCACGGTACGAGTACATGGTTTAACATTGACATCGGCTTGTCGCGCGGTCATAGGTTGAGTTCAAATCCGATTCCGACTTTAGACTCATCGCATACTTTGAGAATTCAATGGTTCAAATTTGAAGGAGGTCAGTAGATGCGTATTGGCTTATTTGAGGGTCCAGGCGCGGACCACCGTATCCGTCCCGGCGCGCTCACAGACCAGGGTATCGTCGATGTGTCGGCCGCCACCGCCCATCTCGTGGCGCACTCCCCGCAGCATCTTATGGCACAGATCATCGATCACTTTGACGAGGTGCGGCCGGCATTCGAGCAGCTTGCTGACAGAGCAATGCCGGTGCCACTGGACGTAGTCCGCCTGCGGCCGCCGCTGCCGCGGCCTGGGAAATTTCTGAACTGCATCGCTAACTACTGGGAACACGCCCAGCGCGCGCCGCGCGCCCTGAACATGTTTCTAAAAAACTCCGATGCCGTGATCGGCGACGGCGACACCATCGTGCTGCCCGAGATCACCGAGGCGCCATTCTATGATGGTCCCGGCCCTTATGTTTTCCAGCATGAGGCGGAACTCGGCTTGGTGCTCAAGGGGCCGACGAAGAACGTCAAGGAGGCTGATTGGCGCCAGGCCGTGTTCGGCTGCACCGGTGTCATCGACGTCTCCGCCCGGGTGGAGGGGCGCTTCAGTTGGCGGCAGGGCAGCTGGATGGGCAAGAGCTTTGACACGTTCGGACCGATCGGGCCCTGCATCACGACGTTGGATGAGATTGGCGATCCCAACCAGTTGCGCATTCGCTTCTACAATAACGGCGAGCTGTACCACGACTACGTCACCGACGACATGGAGCACAAAGTACCGCAGCTCATTCACTTTGCCAGCACCATCATGACCCTGAATAGCGGTGATATCATTGCCTGCGGCACGAACCATGAGGGCCTGGGTCCGCTGCAGGACGGCGAAGTGGTAGAGCTGGAGGTGGAGAAAGTCGGCAGGATGCGACTCTCCGTCCGCGACCCGCTGCGGCGGCAGTGGGCCCGCAGCATTTACATGGGACCGAACGCCACCGCCCAGCATGTCGTTGCGCTGCGGCGCGAGGCGCAGGCGCGTGGTGAACCAGAGCCCGAGGGTGGCTGGCAGAACTGGGTGCCGCCGGGCTGGGAAGCGCGTACATCACGCTAACGAATATCAGCGGTTCAAAACGTTCAAGCCGTTCAATCCCCCGGATCTAGTCCGGGGTCCGTCAGCGAGCGGGTTCCAGTCGTTCCAGGGTTGCAGCGCTTTGCTCGGTTCCATGCGCGGCCAATGCGCTGTCTAACTCGGAAAAATTCCACCAGGTGGGATTTAGCATGAGGCGATTCTAATTCTGACTCCTCGCCACTCCTTCTTTGGTGGTGGTGCAGTTAGTTCAAGATCTCTCACGCAGTTTATCCTGAGGTTTTATCGAAGGGTTCGAGATGACAGATCACTTACGTTGTTGTCATTCCGGGTCCTTCGAAGGACTCAGGATAAACTCCGCGAGGAATCTTTGTCGGCATGGTCTGTTGAAACTGAACCATTACCCATTCTTTAGCTGGTTTGGCGCGGTCGCGTCAGCCGCTCCGCTAGTAACAAGCCCATCACGAGGGGCCGAGCTGAATCATGGCGGCGTTGGCCGGTTTTCAGGTGACCCTCATTGGCCGGTTTTGGGTGACCGCTGCGGGCTGGCGACCTTACTTGCCGCTCTTCTTTTTTTCGGCTTCAGCCAAGGCTTCGTTGACGACCGCGTAAACGGGCTTCATGTCCGTCCAGTCGGAGCGAAACACGGTCATATAATTCACCCCTTCGACCCTTCGGTTGTCGGGAGCGACGTCGTCTTTCGGGATGTCGATCCTGAGAGAGTCCGGTGCGTCGGCGATCTTGGTCATGTCCTTTTGCAGCGCGATCTGCGCCTTTCGGGAGAGATACCAGTTGATGAAAACTTTGGCGGCGTTGGGATGCGGCGCGTTTTTTAAAAAGCTCAGGGTTCCGAAACCGACTCCCATAGGCACCCCTTCTTTGAAGGAGCTATTGTCGATACCGTCCACGGGCAGTCCCTGGCGCGCGGCCGCTTTCACGTCCGAGTTCGAGAAAAAAATCGCCAGCGGAAACTTTCCCTGCCCCAGCCAGTCGATCCCCTGGCGGAAATCCCGCGTCAAGGTCAAATCCATTTCGCTAAAGAGGCGGTGGATGAACTTCGGGCCGAGTCCCGGATGATGGTAAAAGAACCGCATATTATCGCCGCCCGGGCCTGGGTTCCTGATGTCGCGCGCGACGATTTTTCCCTTCCATTTTGGATTGACGAAATCCCAGTAGGATTTGAATTCGGCGGGGTTCAAAGCATTCACCGCGTAGGCGCCGGTCCCGGTCATGTTGCCCACATAGACAAAGATGTATTGCCCTTCGGGATCTATGTACCAGTGTTTTCCACCCCACCATTTCGATTGATCCGTGACCTCGGGGAGAATCAACGCGGACGAAATCGGCTCCAGGATCTTGGACGCGTAAAAAAGCTGGTAGTGGGGGTTCGCGCCCGCGCTCGAGATGTCGGCGAGATATTTTCCCGCTCTCCGCTCGGCCAAAATACGCGGGCCCAGTTGGCCGGATTGCCCCGTAACCGCGACGAGCTTGATCTCAGGAAAGTCTTTTTGGAAATGACCGGCATCGAGAGTTGCGCCGTAACCGCTGATGTAGACCGTAACCTGGCCTTCCCGTTTTGCAGCCTGGACGGTCGCCTGCCATTCTTCTTGCCAGCCTGCGCCGATTTCGCCGTGAGAAGCCGCCAGCAGTAAGAACAGCACCAACGAAAAAATTCTCGGACGCCAACAGATAGCTTGGACCGCGTCGGTTGTCTTTTTGGGCTTCACTGCTTTCCAGGACTATGGCTCACTGCCGATGATTCTACGAATAGGAACCCCTACCTCATCCGCATCCCGGTTCGAGCGAAACCTATCTTACCTCCCGGGAGAAATCAATTTTTCTCAACCAGCTTCAACGCCCCGGCTAAAATACGCTCCACTCCCGTCACCATAGCTTCTACCTGCGGGGCGCTGTGCGACGGTGGGTGACCCAAAACGGGTCACCCATTAGAAGGCAGGTTGCAAGAAGCAAAGACTTTCCTGTGAAATAAATTTCTTTATTCCTTTCCGTTTCAACTCGCTGGTTCCGTGATCCTTAGTAACGCGCCCCTGATTTTCAATCATCGGCACGGTGAAAACTTCACGAGGGCTCAATTCCGAGCGAGTTCAGCCATTCCAGTTCCAGAACCTTCTACCTTCCTACTACTCGGTTCAGGCCTCATCGGGCTGGCTTTTCTTCGCATTTCGCCTCTGCTCGGTTAGATATTTTGTCGCATCGGTCAGTTGTGGTTACCCAAACAGTTTAGATCTCTCGCCTGAGAAACTACTTCGCCACGCTTTTCACGGTCTCGGTACACATACCACCTACGCGCATGGAATCATTTTGTGAGGCCTCAAAAATACGACTAAGCGCATTTAAATCATTCAACCGTCTTCCACACTTCACCCATTATGTGTACAAGGGAAAAGATTGTGTGCTGCAATCACAGTCTGTAATACACTAAAAAAAGGCATGAGCATCATCATTCGGCAATCTTGCCACTTGAAGATGACGCTTCAACTACATCACCACTTTTTTGAGATAATCCGCAACATCGAAAAGCCGAAGGCATAAAATGAGGAAACAGCGTCAACCAACTCGGTGCCGTACTGCTATGACTCGCTGAACGTATTCAAGCTCACCAGATGTTACGCCTGGATCTGGTAGTTGAAGAACGCGGCGAGCAGCGCAACGAGAATGAGGCGCAAGGAGCACATTGGCGCTCTAATTACAGGTTCGGGCCGCCTCAGTTCAAGGCTGCACCGAAAGAGAATTTTGGAGCTAGTGGAACAAAACCTATGCCCGCCATATACCCAACCGAATTGTGGACAGACGCCGGAGGCTTCATGTACTACGGGGCGAACGACCCCGACTTATTCCGGCGCGTCGCAATCTTCGTGGATAATTTTCTCAAAGGGGCAAAGCCAACCGACCTCCCCGTGGAGCAGCAGAAGAAGTTCGAGTTTGTCATTAATTTGAAGACGGCGAAACAGATCGCCTTAACGATTCCGCCGAACGTGCTGGCGCGGGCTGATAAGGTAATCAAGTGAACAAGCGGTCGACACTCCGCTACTTGCCCAATGCTTTGAGCGCCGCTCTACTTCGCTGCTCGGGCGTGGCCCACCCGCTCGGAAGGGCCTCGCTTTCGTTATCTTGGAAAGTTCCTTCGGCGCTAGCGGGTGATTCATCAAACATAGCTTTTTTCTCACCGCGCCGCGCGAGCAAGAGACCCCGGACAAGATTCTGCAAGCGTTCTCTCTCGCTTTTTTGAAATTTCAAAAACTCCAATCCGACGCGATCAAGTCGAACGTTTCGCACCCTCGCCGCATCTATCGTGATGGTCGAGACACTATCCTGAATGCCGAGTGACAGTTGAAAGATCGCTCCCAGCGCCAGCTGTGCGTCAGTTTGAACCGTACAGCCGCCCATAGAAATGTCGCCGACTCGGCCTTTACCGCTGACTTCACCGTTCGCGAAAGCAATCGGGAAGTTTACCGGAGACCTTTGGTACATGCGCTGTTCTTCATCGATTCTCACGTATCTCACTCCGCGTTGAAAAAAGCTGAAACGCTCTCCACAGAGCTGGCAAGAGAATGGATAAACATAAAACAGGCTGAGCAGACGCTCTCCCATTCCTTCGCGGCGAACCCGTCTGACGTATTCGGAGCAACATTCTGGGCAAACAGGATTGGTCATGAAACTACTCC
>DASXSW010000180.1:0-3923 GCA_036505755.1 Binatia bacterium
GCTCCAGACTGCTGGCGCTAACGACCTTAGCGTCGACGCGTCCTTTGGCTTCGTTGAGCAGTCGCCGATAGCAACTGACGATGCCGGTCAAATGGGTCAGACGATCGCGGTCCAGAAGCAACGAAAGAAAATGCACGGTTAGAACCGAAAGCTGCTGGCTCCGCGTAACCTGAGTGAGAACGCGTTTTCTCGCATCGACACCGAAGGCCGGATTGGTCAGAACCTGCTCGAGTTCGGATGCGTTATATGCCGCATAAAACTGTTCGATCTCTTGGCCGATTTTTTCTTCTTGGCCGGCCTCGCGCGCCAACTGAAAAAGCGCTTTGGTATATCGCCGACTTAAGCTGCCTTCTATCATGAAGCCGATCCGATTGTTTGAATGAACTCTGCCACGAGCCGGCTCTGATCGGCACCGGATATATTGCGCCGCACCAACTCTCGAGCCGTCGTTGCGGCCTGGTTGGCCATCTCCTCGCGCATCTTTTGGCGCGCAATTTTAACTTCTTGATCGGCGAGAAAGTTGGCGTCTTCCTTGATTTTTGCCGCCATGGTATGCGCTTCACTGATGAGCTTGCTCTTTTCTCTCTCACCTTCCTCTCGTAGTGAGGTGTGAATTGCCTGCGCCTCCTTGTCGAGTCCAGCCAGTTTGGCTTTGTATTCGCGAACCAACGACTCAGCGGCTTGTTTCCTGGCCGTGGCTTGCGTAATTGCGGCGAGAACTTCCTCATGGCGGGTTTTGAGGAAGTCACGGGCCAACGGAACTGCGAATTTAATAATGACGAAGGCGTAAATAATGAAATTGGCAAGGGGCCAACCCACATCGGTGATCGACGGAGCGTGATGTTCGGCTTCGGCCGCAGCCGAGGCCCAAGCCTGTGCTGTGGCGAGGAATTCAAGCGCGGTCACGCGACTCTCCTGCCTAGTATTTTACTTACCATCTCCGCGGCGACCGTAACCGCTTCCGTGGCGGCAAGCCGCTTTTCCCGTTCCATCGCGGCGGCCACTTCTCGGCGAACACTTTCAAGGGTGCTCGCCGCTTCTTCGCGTGCCTGGCTGAGAATTCTTTCACGCTGTTGGCGGCCGTCCTGCAGGATCGCTTCCTTAGCTGCATATCCGGCGGCCTGTGCTTGGGCAATCTTCTCGTCATACTGAGCGCGCAGTTGCGCGCCTTCGAGCTCCAGGTCCGCTGACTCCTGCTGCGCGCCCGTGGTTTTTCGCTCGCGTTCTTCGAGCAACTGCAAGTACGGCTGGAATAGGACTTTGTTGAGGATTACCAACAAGACGACGAACAGAATAACTTGATAAGCGACGCTAATGTCTAAAGAAATCATTTGTCCATTTTCGCTTTTGTGCACGCCCTTGCGAGTGTCTAACGCGCCTCGGCGATGCAAAACCCAAGGCCCAGATAATAAAAAAACCTACCTTCAGTGATGAACGTAGGATCTTGGGATGGAATTAACGGCGAACTGAAATCTAGTTTTTGGAATCAGCTTGCAGCTTTGGCGCTGGAATTGCCGCAGCCTTGTCCGCACTCACGCTTTGTGAACTTGCGACTCCGCCCTTTTGCTTTGTCACTCCCATCGAGCAGTCACCGTCAAACACCACACCCTCAGCGATGATCAAGCGGGGGGTATCGATATTGCCAATTAACCGCGCCGGCGCCGTTAATTCTACCTTTTCTTTGGCGGTGACGTTACCTTCGACCTTGCCTAGGATTACCACCACTTCGCCCCAAATCTTGGCGCGAACCTCGGCGCCTTCACCGATTGTCAATGTGCCATGGCACTGAATGTCTCCATCCACCGCTCCATCGACTCGGGCAGGACCTTGAAAGCTGAGCTGGCCCGAAACGTGGCTTCCTTTATACAGATGTCCGACCAACGCCGCGTTGGAAGGTTGCGGCGCGACTTCCGCTTTAGGAGCAGATTTCGGCTCCGGCGCAGTGACCGCTGGAGCAGGCGCCACCGGAGCCGTAGCAACTGGAGCTGCAGCCACTGGAGCCAGTTGAGGCGCTGGCTTCGGAGCTTCCGGAGTCTTTTCCGGCACCTTTTCAGGGACTTTTTTTCCACTCGGGTTTCGATCAAACCAAACCATAAATTGGGATGCCCTGTGGGCAAAGTCTCGTATAGCATTCACGAATCTCGTTGTCAAAACACCGATTGCCAATTGGCTGTGGCTCTGGCTCGCCGAGCCGGTGGGTAGCCAGTCTCATTGTCTGAATCAGCCTCGCCAGCGCTCAATTGATCTGAAAATAGGGATTTGGAACTCGAAATCGACCCTCCTTGACCCCTTGGCCGACTTTGTTTAGCTTAAGGCGACGATTTTCCGAACCGGCCAATATATGGACTGGAAATTCGTCAACGAAGCCAGAAGTGAGGAGCCGATGTTAAAAAGACTCGTAATTATTATCGCAATATTCATCAGCGTGTCGCTCGGCTTGGCGGCCGCGGCCGAGACCCCGGAAAAGAAAGGGCCGGTGTACGCGACCCTAAAAACCAGCATGGGTGATATCGTCATCCAATTATTTGACGACAAGGCGCCCAAGACGGTTGCCAATTTTGTTGGTCTGGCGAGTGGAACCAAGGAGTGGTTGGATCCGAAGACCGGCGAGAAAGTGAAGCGCCCGCTTTATAACGGAACCATATTTCATCGCGTCATTCCTGGCTTCATGATTCAAGGCGGCGATCCGCTCGGCAACGGCAGAGGCGGGCCGGGCTATACCTTTGAAGACGAATTCCATCCCGACTTAAGGCACAGCAAGGCCGGAATACTCTCCATGGCCAACGCCGGACCGAACACCAATGGCAGCCAATTTTTCATCACCCATCAAGCGACGCCGAATCTCGACGGGCGGCATAGCGTTTTCGGCGAGGTCGTCAAAGGACAAGAAGTCGTCGTGGCAATCGGCAACGTGTCGCGCGACCCGCGTGACCGGCCGATCAAGGACGTCGTTCTCAAGGAAATCATCATCACGCGCGGCAGTTACTGAGCCGCTGTTCACGAGAACCCAACGATGCGCCTTCACTATCTCGGCGCGAGAATCTCTTTGATCGCCAGCGTATTGTCCGGATTCGTCCTATTCAGGTCGAGCATCGCCGCCGAAACGCCACTACTTCAAGCCACGGCCGTTTACGGTGTCATCAGCACCGACCCGGTTTACCTGGCGATCGCCCAGGAAAAAGGTTTTTTCAAGAAAAATGGTCTCGACATCAACTTGACACACATCCCGACGAACCAAGCGATGCAAGCATTAGTCGGCGGAAAGATTCATTTCACGACCGTCGGTCCGCAAGTCGTCGAAGCTTCGCTCTCCGGCGCCGATGCAGTTTACATTATGGGCGTGATCAACAGCTTCGTTCTTTCCCTGTACGCGAAACCGGAGATCGCCAACGTCAGGGCATTATCAGGCAAAACCTTAGGGGCGACGAACAAGGGCACGCCGGATTTCGCCGCGCGCTTGATCCTCAAGCAAAACGGCCTGGTTGCCGATAGCGACGTGAAGTTTGCTTACTTGAAAGAAATCCCCGCGCTGGTCGCCGCGCTAAAAGAAGGCATCATCGACGCCGCGATGATTTCCGCACCGAGCCGCTGACTGTGCAAAATCTCGGCCTGAAAGAACTCGTTAACATCACCGCGCAGATGGTTCCCTACGTCCAGCATTCGATCGCGACAACGAGGTCGTACATCAATGCCAATTCCGATACCGTGCGCCGCTTCGCGCGCGCTGCCGCTGAAGCCTTAGACTATGCGCGGAAGAATCGGGGAGAGGTTCTGCCGGTGATGTCGAAATTCACCAAGATCACCGACCCCGCCCTGCTTAACGAAGCGCTGGACACCTACGAGAAAGCCTGGGAAAGAATTCCAATGCCCTCACAGGCGGCTATCGAGGCCGTCCTCACATCGTCAGAGAATCCCAAAGCCAA
>DASXSW010000181.1:0-15797 GCA_036505755.1 Binatia bacterium
TAAAACTTCGTCAGACGTGATTCGTAGCATTCTCTGATTATCTAGCACAGACTGCTGGGGCCAGCATATCTTCAACGACGAGTCGATAATTGTTTCGAAATCGTTCAAGATTAGATGAAAACCGTAAACGGGGGCGATCGCTCATCTGGCGAGGGCTTGCAACTATCTCAGACAATTCCGATGGCCGAAGCACGAATAGACCCGACGATTTCATTTCTCAATTATGCGCCGGTGCCGTTGGCCTTCGGCACCAGCGGGCTGCGCGGACTCGTCAAGGACATCACCGACCTGGAAGCGTATATCAATGTCAAAGCTGCGCTGCGCTATTTGTTGAGCATCGGCGATATCCGTGCGAGCAGCACGGTGGTTATCGCCGGCGATCTCCGGCCGAGCACCGACCGCATCATGCGGGCCTGTGCCCAGGCGATTGTCGACTTGAGCTGCCAGGTGGAAAACGCCGGCAAAATTCCTACGCCCGCGTTAGTCGCCCACGCCATCGCCATTAGGCGCGCCGGTGTAATGGTGACCGGCAGCCACATTCCATTCGATCGTAACGGGATTAAGATCAATAAAACCGTCGGCGAGATTTTGAAGGCGGACGAAGCAGGCATCACCCGTGAGGTTGAGTGCGTGCGCGCGGAAGAGTACAGCCGGACCGCAACCGAATCGGCATTCGACGCGTCCGGAATGCTCAAGCGCCCGCCAGCCTCGCCAACCTTGGATCGCGCCGCCGAAGAAGCCTATGTCCGTCGTTATCTGAGCAGCTTTACTGGCGGCGGCCTCGCCGGTTTGCGCGTTCTTGTGTATCAGCATTCGGCGGTGGGCCGCGACATTCTACCGCGTATCCTGCGCGAGCTCGGTGCCGAAGTGATCACCGCGGGACGCAGTGACACGTTCATTCCGATCGACACGGAAAACATTACGGGTGAACAGCTGGATCGTCTGGAGGAGTTCGCCGTCGCCGCCGAAACGGGCGGCCGGTCGCTTCATGCCATCGTGTCTACTGACGGCGACTCTGATCGGCCATTGGTAACGGCCGTTCTGCCTGCCGGCGAGGTTAAGCCTGGCGGCCGCCGCGTGCGCTTCCTGCCCGGCGACCTTCTGGGCATCATCGTCGCCGAGTATCTGAACGCGGATGCCGCTGCGGTTCCCATTAGCGCCAACGATGCTGTCGAGCGACGTATGGGCGAACGCGGGGTTTTACTCGAAAAGACTAAAATCGGCTCGCCCTACGTCATCTCCGCCCTCGACGAATTGCGCGCCGCGGGAACCCGCGAACGGGTCGTCGGCTGGGAAGCCAACGGCGGATTTTTAACCGGCAGCAATATCGCGCTAAGCGCGGGCACACTGCCGGCGCTGCCGACACGCGACGCGACCTTGCCGATCTTGGCAAATCTGTTCGCCTCGGCAGAGCAAGGGATCGGATTGTCCACGTTATGGGACCGGCTGCCGGCGCGCTTCGGATGCGCCGGCCTACTCGACAACTTCCCGGTTGCCGCGAGCCAGACTATTCTCGCTCGACTGATTCCACCCGATGGCACAATCGACGTGGAGTTCGCTAGCGCGGGACTCGTAATTGATCGCAGTCGCGCGGGTGTCACGGCCGCGCGGCTTGCAGAACCGGCGCGCAAAGACTGGCTGCAACGTCAAGCGACGTTGAGCCGTTTCTTCACGCGCGCGCTGGGCTTCGACGATATCGTGCGCATCAATGTTCTCGACGGCGTGCGCATTTACTTTAACAATGGCGACGTCGCGCACATTCGGCCGTCGGGCAACGCGCCTCAGCTGCGCATTTACGCCAATAGCGATTCGCAAGCCCGTGCCGATGAAATCGTCGAACTTGCCGTGCGCGAACCCGATGGGATCTTACGTCAGCTGGAACGAGCGTTCACATAAGTTACGGTCGGCATCTCATAAGGAGAACCCCGCATCATTTCAGTTACCTTGCTTGTGCCGTTCGCCGTCACCCTGGCCGTCGGGAAGAAATTTTTTTCTCAACAGCGCCATGTGATTCCATCAGCGTTTCTTGTAGAGCCCGTCGATATAACCGCTCTGATCCAACTCCCTGATGAAGCTCGAATCGACAAAGTCCTCGGGTTTGCCCGGCTTTCCCTTTAGTTCAGTGGCCAGAATCGTCTTGATGCCTTCAAGGGAAGGATATTGTTTTTTCGGCAGAACCGCATCGTTCAGCAGATTTTCCCAGGTTTTCTCCAGCACGTCGCGGTCGACGGTTCGGCCGATGAACCGCGCCAAAGCTCGCAACGAAGCTTCTTTGTCAGTATAAATGCGATGCACAGCATCAACCTGCGACTTGACATAGCGCCGGACGATTTCAGGGTGCTCGCGAATGTATTTTCTCGTCGTTGCCACGCTGGTGTGCTGGTAGACCAAACCGAGTTTGGGGAGATCGGCCAAGACGGTCATGCCGCGTTTTTGCGCGATGATGCTCGCCGGAGGGTTGACGACGGTGGCTTGCACGCGCCCGGTCAAGGCGGCATCCACACGCGCCGTCGTGCTGCCAATCTGGACGATCGTCACGTCTTTTCCCGGTGTCAAGCCGACTTTTTGCAATGCGTAGCGGGCGATGAAATCTGACGACGAGCCGAAGCGGCTGATCGCTACGGTGCCGCCTTTGAGCTGCTCTGCGGTCTTGATTTCGGGACGGCCCATTAAATAGTAATTGAGCGACGTAACGCCGCCGACGACCAGTGCGGCGTCTGAGCCTGCCATGACGGAGTTGACCACGGCCGCGCCCGCTAACTGCGCGATCGGCGTATCCGCGGAGACTAACGCCATTACTGCCGTCGTGCCGCCCGTGAAAAAGACTAGCTGAACGTCAAGACCGTTTTTTTCAAAAATCCCCGCGTCTTTGGCGATCCAGGCGGGTAGTGCATCTCCGCTTATGGCGCTATAGCCAACGTTTAACTTCGTCAGTTGTGCTTGGCCCGAAGCGTGCCACAAGGTCAGTACCGACAATGCAAAGACCGCCATTGTTAAAGTTCGTCTTCTTGTCATCTAGCTTTCCTTTCCTGTCCATCGTCTTGCTTGGCTAATTGGGAGTTGTCAAGTTTTAGATCCGCTCCTCCCTGTTGCTTTATCCCTTCACCTTGCTACACAATAGGTTTGCCCACCGGTAACCTTATATATAAGGAGTTTTAGATGGCACACAAGTATGTGGATAGTTTCGGCGCGCAAAAGACGTTGAAAGTGGGGAACGACAGTTACGATATCTTTCGGCTCGATCAGCTGGAACGAGCCGGCTTTAAGAACGTCTCTCGCCTGCCGGTTTCTTTGAAGGTTCTTTTGGAGAACCTGCTCCGCCACGAAGACAACCATCATGTTAACAAAACCGATATCGAAGCGTTGGCCAACTGGAATCCCAAGGCCAAGCCGGACAAGGAGATCGCCTTCATGCCGGCGCGAGTGTTGATGCAGGACTTGACCGGCGTACCGGCCATTGTCGACCTTGCGGTGATGCGGGAAGCGATGAAGCGGCTCGGTGGCGATCCCAAGAAGATCAATCCGTTGGCGCCGGTCGATTTGGTCATCGATCACTCGGTCCAAGTCGATTACTTCGGATCGCCGGATGCCTTGCAGAAGAACTCAGAGGTCGAATTTCGCCGCAACGTCGAGCGTTACGCGTTCCTCCGCTGGGGACAGAAAGCCTTCGATAATTTTCGTCTGATTCCGCCGGATACCGGGATCTGCCATCAGGTCAATCTTGAGTACCTTGCGCCAGTGATCTTTCGCGCCAACAAAGACGGCGCGCACATTGCCTATCCCGATACCGTCGTCGGCACCGACTCGCATACGACGATGATCAATGGCTTGGGTGTCGTTGGTTGGGGCGTCGGCGGCATCGAGGCGGAGGCCGCGCTGCTCGGCCAGCCGATCATCATGCTCATTCCGGAAGTTATCGGGTTCAAGCTTCACGGCAAACTACCGCCAGGCGCGACGGCGACGGACTTGGTCCTCACGGTCGTCCAGATGCTTAGAAAAAAGGGCGTCGTGGAGAAATTCGTCGAGTTCTACGGGCCGGGGTTGTCGAGCTTGAGCCTTGCCGACCGCGCGACCATCGGCAACATGGGGCCTGAGTATGGCGCGACGATCGGCTATTTCCCGGTGGATGATGAGACGCTGCGTTACTTGGAGCTCACTGGACGCGCTGCTGATCTGATCAAGCTTGTCGAAACCTACGCCAAGGAGCAGGGAATGTTCCGCACGGATGCGTCGCCCGATCCGATGTTCAGCGATACCTTGGAACTCGACCTGGCAAGCGTCGTGCCGAGCATTTCCGGACCACGGCGACCGCAGGATCGTATACCGTTGACTGAAAGCAAGAAATCATTCAAAGAAGCGTTGCCGTCGCTCATCAAGAGCGGCAGCGCCGACAAGAATGTCGCCGTGCAAATGAACGGCGATAAATTCCAGCTCGGTCATGGCTCCGTGGTGATATCCGCTATAACGAGCTGCACCAACACTTCGAATCCGTCGGTGATGATCGGCGCGGCTCTTTTGGCCAAAAACGCCGCAGAGAAAGGGCTCACCAGCAAGCCGTGGGTGAAGACCAGTCTGGCGCCCGGCTCCCGTGTCGTCACTGAATACTTGAAAGACAGTGGTTTGCTTCCCTACTTGGAAAAAATCGGCTTTCATCTGGTGGGTTACGGTTGTACGACTTGTATTGGCAACAGCGGTCCGCTGCCGGAACCGGTGTCGAATGCAATTCAAGAAGGCGATCTTGTCGCTGCAGCCGTGCTCTCGGGTAATCGAAACTTCGAAGGACGCATTCATGCCAACGTCCGCGCGAATTATTTGGCTTCGCCACCGTTGGTGGTGGCTTATGCGCTGGCGGGAAGCATGAACGTCGATCTTTACAACGATCCGCTGGGCAACGATGCGCAGGGCAATCCGGTGTACCTGAAGGACATTTGGCCGACGCCGGAAGCAGTGAATGAAACGATGCGTAAGTCGGTGCGCTCGGAGATGTTCAAGAAAGAGTACAGCATGGCGACCGAGGGCGATGAACAATGGAAAAGCATGCCGGTGCCCGAAGGTGAGCTTTTCAAATGGGACCCGCAGTCGACGTATGTGCGCGAGGCGCCGTACTTCGACGGCATGACGAAAACTCCCGCCGAGCCGAAACCGATCACCGGGGCGCGCGTGCTGGCGCTACTCGGCGATTCCGTGACCACTGACCATATTTCACCGGCGGGAGCCATCGAGAAGAACGGCCCGGCGGCGCGCTATCTCACCAACAACGACGTATTGCCAAAAGATTACAACCAATACGGCGCGCGGCGGGGCAACCACGAAGTGATGATGCGCGGCACCTTCGCCAACATCCGCTTGAAAAACCTGCTGGCGCCGGGCACGGAAGGCGGCGTCACCGTCCATCTGCCGGACAAAAAGCAAATGTCGATCTATGACGCTGCGATGCAATATCAAAAGGAAGGCACGCCGCTGATTGTGATCGCCGGAAAAGAATACGGCACCGGTTCGTCGCGCGACTGGGCAGCTAAAGGACCGCGATTGCTCGGCGTCAAAGCCGCAATCGCCGAGAGCTTTGAACGCATCCACCGAAGTAACTTGATCGGTATGGGCATCGTGCCGCTGGTTTTCAAGCCTGGAGAAAATCTCAAGAGTCACAATCTCAGCGGTTTTGAGAAATTCGATATTCTCGGCATCGGTCCTGACCTGAAGTTGCGCCAGGAATTGACGGTCAAAGCAACCGCGGACGATGGCAAGGTGACCGAGTTCAAAGTCATTTGTCGAATCGATACGCCGGCGGAGTTGGATTACTACCGCCACGGCGGAATTTTGGAATTTGTGCTGCGGCAGCTGCTGCAAAATTAGGAGAAGGATTTAGCCACAAAAAACCCAGCGCGGCGGCGTCGCAACCAAAGAGGAAAAGCAGGATTCACCGCAAAGGCACAGAGTACGGTAGGGGCACGGCATGCCGTGCCCCTACATCTATTCCCCCTCCGCGTCCTCAGCGCCTCAGCGGTGAACATCCGACTCCTTCTTATGGCGCGCTCGTGCTTCGTGGTTAGATGATCCTGGGCGAAGTGTGACAAGCTTGTGTTTACCAGAAGACAAGCGCTAGCGACATTGAGCAAGTCATCGCTCGCGCTTCTCTTCGGCTCATATCAATTCTTCTGCCGGAACGCGAATGCCGCTGAAAGGTCCTCAATGACTACACCCGATTTTATCGGTCGCTATACCGCGAATAATCCAGGCATCATGACGTTGCAGGGGACGAACCAGTACGTCGTCGGCAAGGAAAATGTGATCGTCATCGATGTCGCGCTAAGCGCTGATTCGAATTTGGACGGGATCATCGAGCAGGTGGAAGCGATGGGCGCCAAGAAAATCGACAGGATCCTACTCACGCATATTCATAGTGACCACTGTGGTGGCGCGCTGGCGCTACGCAAGCGCTGCGGCGCCAAACTCGGCATCCATCGCTCGCGCCGCGGCTACCTCGGCGGCGAAGATTTTCAGTACGATGACAATGAGAGGATCTCATTCGGCGACGGAGAATTGCATGTTCTCCACACTCCGGGGCACGAGTCGGGCCATTGCTGCTTCTACGAATCCGGCGATAAGGTGCTGTTCAGCGGGGACAACATTCTCGGCTACGGCACGGCGGTGATTCATCCGCCCGACGGCAACATGACCGACTATTTAAAATCGCTGGAGCGGTTGCTCGGTTTCGACATCAGCTTGATTTTGCCGGGCCATGGTCCGCTGATCGGCAAACCCGAAGCGAAAATCCGCGAATACATCAAGCATCGGCTCGAGCGTGAGCAGCAAGTGATCGCGGCGCTACGCCGCGGGCGCGACACCATCGGTGATATTACGCAGATGATCTATGTCGATGTGTCACCGGCGCTCCAGCGAGTCGCCGAGTTTTCCGTGCAGGCGCATCTAGAAAAGCTGATGCGCGATGGTCGAGTGAAAAGAGAGGACGGCCGTTATTTGCTGCTGAATGAAAATTGAGTTCCTGCCACATTGTGGTGAGCCTGGTCGAACCACCGATAGAAGCATTCGGGAATCACGGACTCTATTTCTTGCCCAGCTTCAAGCGCTCGACAGCTTTTTGCACGAAAGACGGATCGAGAAACGGTTTGGCGTCGTGGTTCTTGATCCCCTGCGGGTTGAAGCGCTCGTGAAAGCCGGTGATCATGCTTTCGATGCCCGCTTCCCACGGCAACGGCACGCCGCCGATCGCATCGTATTGTTTCATATAGGAATCGTAAGTGCGCTCGAGTAATGCCGGATCTTTCTGCCGGGTCAATTCAAAAATTGCTTTATAAGCCTTCTCCCTGTTGGTGCGAAAGATCTGCATGCCCTCGATCACGGCGGTCATATAATCTTCCACCACCTTTCGATTGCGATCGCGAAAAGCTCTACTCACGGTATGCGGCACACCGGCATAGGGCATTTTGAAATCGAGAAAATTAGCCAGCTCGCGAAAACCTGCTTTCTCGAGCTCGTACTCGTTGGGAGGATTCACCGCGACTCCATCGATGAGGCCCTGCTTCATCGCAGCTGCGCGGCTGGGAACACCGCCTGCCAAATAGACGAGCTGGACGTCCTTGTTTGGAACCAAGCCAAGTTTTTCCAAATAGAGAATCGTCGCATACTCGTCCAGGCCTGCCTGTCCTGCTCCGAGCTTTTTGCCTTTCAGCTGCGCCGGCGTTTGAATCGACGCGTTGACCATCATGCGCAACGGCACATAGCGCGTTTCGGTGGCAATCACGGCCAAGTCGAATCCCCCGGTGGCGATTGCCCGCGACACCGCTGTCCCACCGCCGTAGAGAACTTGAATATTGCCGCTCGCTAGAGCCGGCATGTACACTGACGCGCCCTGCATCAATACCATCTCGACCTCGAGACCGTATCTGGCAAAGATACCCTCGCGCTTGGCAATCCAGCCCGGACAAAAGGTTGCCGCGGGAGAAGCATAAGCCACGATGAGTTTGGTGGTCTGCGCCTCGGCGCGCCAGCAATTCACAAACAATAGAAGTCCAATGAGGATTGATCGAGTCTTCTGGTAGTGGTTCATTTTCAATCCACCATCACTCTTAAAATCGAGAAGATTCCTCGCTTTGCTCGGAATGACAACTACATAAGCCATGTGTCATCTCGGACAAAGTGAGAGATCTTTCCCAAACTGAACCACTACCAGTCTTCTTAGTCATTGCCGTTCGCCTGGAGGTTCAACGCTGCGGCGACATTGCTCGCCAAGCCATCCGCGCATTCCATGAAGATCCGCTGCCGAGCCCCAAATTAGTCCACTCGGTCGGACAATTCCAGCATCGATATTTCTTGACTCTTCGTTGGACGATTGACTAATCTTCGAGAGCGAACGAGGGGAGGTGGACCATGGGTCGAGAAAACACGTTTACTCGACGAAGCTTTCTACAGGCAGCGGCCGCAGCAAGTTCGGTCGGATTGGCAGCATGCGCAACCAGTTCGCAACAATCATCAAGACTATCAGCCGTGGATCGGACTTCCGGAAAGCTCCCGGCCCGCGGCGAATTCGTCGTGCGCAACGCTTACGTTGTCACGATGGATCCAAAACTCGGCGACATTCCCGTCGGCGACGTGCACGTGCGCAATGGCGCATTGGTTGCCGTCGGCCCCACGCTTAACGCGCCGGGCGCCGAAGAAATCGACGGTCGTAATCGGATCGCTTGCCCCGGCTTTGTCGATACCCATTTTCATCTTTGGGGTAGCTTTGCTCGTGGCATCGTCGCTGACGGTGATTTTGATTATTTTCCCGTCATGAGCCGGCTCGGGCCGGTCATGACACCGGAAGATGCGTACGCTAGCGCTAAACTGGGAATCGCCGAGGCGATCAACTCCGGCCTGACGACGATCCATGACTGGTCGCACAACATTATATCCGGTGCTTACGCCGACGCCGACTTACGCGCGCTGCGGGATTGCGGCATTCGCGCGCGATTCTCCTACGGATACAGCCGTAACCTTCAGCTCAAACCCGAACAAACGGCTGACTTGAACGATATTGCTCGTGTAAAGCGTGAGTGGTTTGGTGCATCAAATGACGGCCTGCTCACGATGGGCTTCGCATCGCGCGGCCCCGGCGATACACCGCCGGCGACCTACCGAAAGGAATGGGAGAGCGCACGCGCCCTGGGATTGCCGATCACCCAGCACGCCGGTCGTTCCATCGCCGAGATCAAAAAATTTCGCCGCATAGAGATCTTGTATAAGGATAAGCTGCTTGGCCCGGACGTCCAGTTGATCCACACCTACAACGCCTCGCCTGAAGAACGCGGCATGATGGCTGAAACTAAAACTCACAACAGCATCGCACCTTATACAGCGTCGCGTCTCGCCTCCGGCCTGCCCTATCTTGGCGATCTGCTCAAGCGCGGCGTGCAGTGCAGCTTGTCCGTCGATACGACCACGGTCGCCGGCAACGCCGACATGTTCAGCATCATGCGGTTGATGCTGCAGCTCAATCATCTGCGGTCGATGGACGTGATGGAAGTGCAGCCGCGGCGGATTTTGGAACTGGCGACTCTCGACGGCGCGAAGGATCTCGGCATCGCCGACCGTGTCGGCTCACTCACGCCCGGCAAGCGCGCCGATTTGATTCTGGTGCGAACCAACGACCTGAACGTCGCGCCTTTCGGCAATCCCGCGCTATTGTTAGTCCAGCAGGCACAGCCATACAATGTCGACACAGTGGTCATCGACGGGCGCATCCTTAAGCACAATGGCGAGCTGGTCGCCATCGATGCCGACGAAGTCGTCCGCAAGGCCGCGGAGTTATTCGCGGCTGCACGCAAACGCGCCGGCGGCCCGTACTAGCCCGGGCTACCAGGTTGCTGAGAAAAGGTTCGGAATGCTTCGAGGGCCTCAGCATGAACGGAAACGAAATCCCCAATGATTTCAAAACCCATCCGTTCGTCCTGAGCACCGTCGAAGGACTCTGACGGAGTTTTTCAACAGATAGTACTCGGACCGTCTTCACAATGAGCTCGAACGACATCCTCGAATCATCGGTTGAGAATACGAAAATTGCCTTCTTCCTATAGGAGAATTCCTATGAATGCGCTTTGGCAGTTCTGGCATCCGGTTTTATGGTCAAAGGAAGTCACCGACAAACCCGTATCGGTCAAGCTGCTCGACCAACCGCTGGTGATTTGGCGCGCCAATGGAAATTTGTCGGCATTTTACGATCTATGCCTTCATCGGGGCGCGGCGCTTTCCCTGGGTTGGGTGAGCGGAGATCATCTCGTGTGTGCGTATCACGGCTGGAACTATGCGGGGGACGGCCGTTGTACACGGATACCGTCGCTGCCGCCGGATCGCGAGATACCCGCCAAGGCGCGCACGAAGGCGTATCGCGTGCAAGAGCGTTATGGCTTGGTCTGGGTGTGTCTCGACGAGCCGCGACAGGACATTCCGGAGTTTCCCGCTGAATTTGCCGATCCGAGCTTTAACTGGGCGCCCTACACTTCGGAAGGTCAGTGGCGCGCCAATTCTGCGCGGATGATAGAGAATCTCGCCGACTTCTCCCATTTTCCCTGGGTGCACGCCGGCATCCTCGGCGATCCCGAACAACCCGAGTCTCCAGTGATCACCCTCACCGAAACGAAAGGCGGTTTCCAGTATGAGATCGATACGCCGGTGAACAAGTTTCGCCCCGAGAGCGCCGCCAAACAATTGTACACGGTCATCCTGCCGTTTATGGTGACGATCCAACGGCGCCAACCGGGAAGCGTCGAGCGCCATACCAATATTTATCTTTGCACGCCGGTTTCGAATCACGAGACCAAATTCTATCGTCTCGCCGGACGCAATTATCGCGACGTTAGAACCGACGAACAACTAAACGCGCAGCATCGGCGCATTTTCGAGCAAGATAAAAGGATCGTCGAATCGCAGCGACCCGAGGAGCTCCCCCTGGATCTAGCCGAGGAGTTGCATTTGCGGGGCCCCGACACTCCGGCGCTGGAATATCGCCGGCGGCTCAAACAACTCGGAGTGGAATGGCAATGACCGCCTCGCGCCATCGAGAAACTCATGGCTGATCACTTTGATGTAATTGTTGCCGGTGGAGGTTCGGCGGGTTGTGTGATCGCGTCACGCCTTTCCGAAGACCCGAAACGGCAAGTGTTGTTGCTCGAAGCGGGACCTGATCCGCAGCCGATACCTGAAACCGTAGCGGACGCGGAGAAGGCGACCAACGTGCTGCTCGAAAGTCCGTACATCCTCATGTATCCGACCAAGCGCAATTACGACTCCAGCGAATTTTACTCGCTCGCCGGACGGATCATGGGCGGCGGCTCGTCGGTCAACATGATGTCGATTCCGCGGCCGATCAAAGCCGATCTCGATATTTGGGCGGCTCAAGGCAATCCCGATTGGTCGTGGGACAAAGTGCTGCCGGTGTTAAAGCGTATCGAATCCGATCAGGATTTTCCGCACAGTCCCATCCACGGCAACTCAGGCCCGATCTATGTAAAGCGAAAGCATGTTTTTGACGCGCAATTGAGTGACCAGGAGCAAGCCCTATTGGCAGCTGTAACGCATCTCGGTCTGCCTCGCTTCAACGACCAAAACGATGCCAACCCCTACGGCATCGCGCCGACGGCGCGCAATATTCGGGACGGCAAGCGCCAGTCATCCGCGGTCGCTTATCTCGGCCTGGCGCGGCAGAGAGCAAACCTCGCGATCGTCGGCGCGGCGCAAGTCACGTCGCTGATTCTGCGCGATAAAAAAGCCGCAGGCGTTCGCTATCGAAAAGAGGACAACGAACACATCGCGACAGCCGACAAGATCATACTCAGCGCGGGAGTTTATCATTCACCGCAGATTCTCCTGCTCTCGGGCATCGGCCCGCGCGCCGAGCTCGAGCGGCACGGCATTCCCGTTGTCCATCAGCTCGATGGCGTGGGTGAAAATTATCAAGATCATCCCGTCGTGACGATGACACTGAAGGCAAAAACCAGCGGGCACAAGCCGGACGCGCGCAGCCGCTCGACGCTCAAGCTCTATTTCAAAAGCGATCCAACGCGCGCGTACCTCGATTTTCATATCATCCTGCGCGACATCACCAGCGTTTCCGGCATCGGCGATATGATCGGGTTTTCATGTCACCTGCTGGAGCAGACCAACCGCGGCCGCTTGACGTTGCAAAGCTCGAACCCGGCCGACTTGCCGGTTATCGATCCGCAAATGTTGGAGCACCCTAAAGATATTCAGGGGATGATTTCGGCGATGAAATTCGTCCAACGGCTCGCCGCAACCGAGCCCATGAGTCAGTACTGCGGCGAGTTGTTTTCGCCGAGCCCGGATGAAGATTGGGCCAAGTTTGCCCGCTCCACTTACACCAGCTATTTTCACGGCGTCGGCACCTGCAAAATGGGACCTTCTGCCGACCGTATGGCCGTGGTCGACCAACACCTGCGCGTACACGGCATGGATAATCTCTGGATCGGCGACGCGTCGATCATGCCGACGGTCGCGCACGCCAATACCAATCTCACCAGCATGATGATCGGCGAACGCGCGACGGATTTCATCAAGGAATATTCGTAAGCCGCTCAAGGCGCGTTTTTGACAACGACGGAATACGCAACAGTATCTCAGCTTAACTTTGTGTCGCTCACCCTCCCTGCCACTATGCGCAGCTCTCACTGCCGACGAATCAACTATTCGATATTTGGCGCACGCCCGTGAGGAAAGAAATCATCATCTCCGGTTTTTGGTTGATGCTTTCCCTCTATCTATCCATCGAGTCGTATCGGCTCGGCTTGAGCACGGGCAATCGACCCGGGCCGGGGTTTTTCCCTTTCGGTGCTGCCGTCGCCATCGGAGCGATCGGTGGCTTTCGCTTGCTTAAGAATGCTCGACCGACTTCCGCGGTTAGTTCTTCTGAGTCGGCCATGGCCGGCGACGTGAGACTCGTCATTTATGTCATCGCCGGGATGTTGGCTTATGTTTTCTTGCTTGACGTGCTCGGTTTCTTTCTTTGCACGTTTTTGCTCGTCGCTTTCTATCTGAAGGTCGTGGCAGCGCGGGCCTGGCTCACGAGCGTGAGCTTCGCCGCTGCTGTCGCGCTCGTGTCTCATCTGTTTTTTGATGTCTTATTAAACGCCCAGCTGCCGCGAGGCTTGCTCGACTGGTTAATGTAAAAGGCGGCAAGTGGAAACGCTTAATTCGTTCGCCCAGGGGATACTCACTGCCGCCGCACCGCTCAATTTATTATATGGTTTTGCCGGGGTTTTTTTGGGCACCCTGGTCGGTGTGCTTCCCGGACTTGGCCCGGCGGGCGCCATCGCTCTGCTTTTGCCGCTGGCGCTGCATGCGCCGCCTCTAGCTTATTTAATCATGCTGTTCGGCATCACTTACGGCGCCCAGTACGGCGGCTCGACGACGTCGATTCTGGTCAACATTCCCGGCGAAGCGTCTTCGGTCATCACCTGCCTCGACGGCTACGCCATGGCTCGTCAGGGGCGCGCCGGTCCAGCTCTCGGCATCGCCGCCTTCGGCTCATTTATCGGCGGCACTGTTTCGCTCTTTGGCGTGGCGTTCTTAGCGCCGGCGCTCGCGGAATTCGGTCTTCACTTCGGTCCGCCGGAGTACGCCGCGCTGATGCTATTCGGTTTGACCGCGCTCGTTTATCTGGCCCACGGCCCGATGGATAAAGCGCTGCTGATGGCGCTGTTCGGCAGTCTCCTGGCGAGCGTCGGTTTGGATCCCGTCACTGGCCAGCCCCGCTTTACATTCGACATTCTGGTGTTGCGCGATGGAGTCGGCCTAACGCCTGTTGTCATCGGCCTCTTCGGAGTTTCTGAAGTGTTGGTCAATCTGCATGCGCAAGCGGGAGAAATATTTCAAAAAAAGATAAAGGGACTGTTGCCGAATTTGCAAGACTGGAAAGATTCCGTTCTGCCGATCACGAGGGGAACCGTTCTCGGTTTTTTAATCGGCGCGATTCCCGGTTTAAACGTCGTCATCGCCACGTTCGCCGCCTATGCAGTCGAGAAAAAAATCTCGAAGCATCCGGAAAAATTCGGCCGCGGCGCGATCGAGGGCGTGGCCGCTCCCGAGACCGCCAACAATGCGGCGAGCTGCAGCGGCTGGATACCGCTGCTCAGTCTGGGCTTGCCGACCGGCTCCGTCACATCGCTGATCTTCGGCGCCTTGATGATCCATGGCCTGGCGCCTGGACCGTTGTTTATCAAAAACTCACCGGAGGTTTTCTGGGGTGTTCTCGGGAGTATGGTCATCGGTAATGCAATGCTGCTCATTTTGAATCTGCCGTTGATCGGCCTGTGGATCAGAGTGCTGCAGATCCCCTACTTTTTTCTTTTCCCTTTGATCATTTTGTTTAGCATCATCGGCGCATACACCGCCTCGGGCAATACCGGCGACGTCATGATCATGATTATTTTTGGTGTTGTCGGGTATCTCATGAAAAAATTTGCCTATGAGCCCGCGCCAATGGTACTGGGATTGGTGATTGGTCCGCTGCTGGAGACCGCCATTCGACGTTCGATGATTATGTCCAAGGGATACGTCGGAATTTTTTTTCAACGACCGATCGCGGCATTCTTCATGGGGGCGGCGGCTCTCATGCTGTTGAGCCCCTTGCTCACACGGCGACGGCTAGGGCACGAGATCATCGAGAAGTTGGAAGAACAGTAATCGCGCGGTCACAAAACAGTTTGGGAGGTTCCATGAGATTGAAGATTATGATCGTAGTTTTTGCAGTGTTCGGACTGAGTCCCACTCTCCACGCTCAGAGTTTTCCAAACAAACCCATCGAGCTCGTTGTGTCGTCGAGTCCGGGCGGAGGCATCGATCTCATATTTCGCCTCCTCGCCGAAGACCTGGCGAAGGTTTTGAAAGTGCAGGTGAACGTAGTCAATCAAACGGCCGGCGCCGGCGCGATCGCCGCCGAGAAAGTAGCCGGCGCGCGCAAGGATGGTTACACGTTGTTAGGGTCTTTGCTCGGGCAAGTCGCCACGATGACGGTGGCCAATCCGAAGACTCCGGCAAACTTAGTCCGCGACTTTCAGCCCATAGCGATCTTGCACGGCTATGCGGCGGTGATCATGCTCGGGCGCGCCGACTCGGAGTTTAAGACCCTCAAGGATGTCGTCGCCCAGGCGCAAAAAAAGCCCGGCGATCTGATCGTTGCCGTCGGCCCGGCCGGGACCAGCCTCACGTTGGAAGTCGAGTTGTTGAAACGGGCGGCGAAAATCGACATCACCTCCCTGCCTTTCGCCGGCTCGGCGCAGGCGATCACCAATTTGTTGGGCGGCCACGTGAATTTCGCCATGGCGTCGGACGTCGCCGCGCAACCGCACATCAAAGCCGGCAAGCTCATCGGCCTCGCCGTCGACATCGAGTCGACGGTTCTTCCCGACGTGCCGACATTCGCCAAGCAAGGGTACCCGCAGGTCAATTTGCTCGCGAGCGTGGCCTTCTTGGCGCCGAAAGGCTTGCCTGAGCCAACCGTTAAAATTCTCGCGGACGCGATCAGAAAAACCGTGCAAGAACCGAAGCTCCAGGAAAACTTAAAAGCGCGGGGCTACAACGTCGATCTGCGCACGGCAACGGCGGATCTGAATAAATTGGTCAAAGAAGAAATCGACAAATATTCACGCTTCACGCCCGAGGACCTCGGCTGGAAAGCCCAGTAGGTCGAGACGCATCCTGGCTCGTACGTGAAGCCGACGATGGATAGTAGTTCAGTCTTAAATCAGATCTCTCACTTCGTTCGAGATGACAAATCGCTTAGCTGT